>JBOFSC010000484.1:0-1819 GCA_051651345.1 Enterobacteriaceae bacterium | reverse complement strand
TGCTGGCACCTGAGTACAAGCAGCAGATTATCGGTCTGGCTGAAGTGCGTGATATCTTCCGCTCACCGAAATATGGCGCTATTGCCGGCTGTATGGTGACTGAAGGTATCGTCAAACGTCATAATCCGATCCGTGTTCTGCGTGATAACGTGGTTATCTATGAAGGCGAGCTGGAGTCACTGCGTCGCTTTAAAGATGACGTCAACGAAGTCCGCAACGGTATGGAGTGTGGTATCGGCGTACGTAATTATAATGATATCCATACAGGGGATGTGATCGAAGTCTTTGAAGTTATAGAGATTCAGCGCTCTATTTGATCGTCTTTCTGATGGAATAACAGGGGGGCTTTGCCCCCCGTTTTGTGTGGGGAGTGGAAAATATGGCACGAGAATTTAGTCGTACTCAGCGTGTCGCGCAGCAGATGCAGAAAGAGATCGCCCTGATTCTGCAACGGGAATTCAAAGATCCGCGCTTAGGCATGGTGACAGTCTCCGGTGTGGAATTATCACGGGATCTGGCTTATGCCCGGGTATTTGTCACCTTTCTGACCCAAGACCAGCCCGCGCAGGTCACTGAGGCTCTGCAGGTATTGCAGGATGGCAGCCGTTTTATCCGTATGTTGTTGGGTAAGGCGATGCGTTTACGCGCCTTGCCGGAGCTCACCTTCTGTTACGACAACTCACTGGTCGAGGGGATGCGCATGTCGAATCTGCTGACCGAAGTGGTGAAACAGGATAAGCAGCGTCGCGTAGCGGCGGATGAAGGTGAGGAGGAGTAGGATATATGGGTCGTCCTCGTCGGCGGGGTCGTGATATCCACGGCGTTCTTCTGCTGGATAAACCGCAGGGTCTTACTTCCAATGATGCCCTGCAGAAGGTCAAGAGATTATTTAATGCCAATAAGGCAGGCCATACGGGTGCCTTAGACCCGCTGGCGACGGGTATGCTACCCATTTGCCTGGGTGAGGCCACTAAATTTTCGCAGTTCTTGCTGGATGCCGATAAGAGATATCGGGTGACGGCCCTGCTGGGCCAGAGAACCACCACTTCCGATGCCGAAGGTGAGGTGATCTCAGAAAGACCAGTGAGTTTTAACCAGGCCCAACTGCAGGCAGCACTGGAACACTTTCAGGGATCCCTGATGCAGGTGCCCTCCATGTATTCTGCCCTGAAATATCAAGGGCGGCCACTCTATGAGTATGCCCGACAAGGTATTGAAGTGCCCAGGGAGGCGCGGCAAATCACCCTGTATGAGACGATTTTGCTGCGTCAGGATGAGAGGGCGCTGGAGCTGGAAGTGCACTGCTCTAAAGGCACCTATATCCGCACCCTGGTGGACGATATGGGGGAGATGCTGGGATGCGGCGCTCATGTGATCCAGTTGCGACGTTTACAGGTTGCCGATTACCCGGCTGATGCTATGGTGACCCTGGAGCAGTTAAACACTCTGGTTGAATCGGCGCATCAAGAGTCTTTTCCTCTGGAGTTGGTGCTGGATCCTTTACTGTTACCGACAGATACGGCGCTACAATCCCTGCCGGAGGTCAATTTGTTGCCGGTGGTGGCCAGCTATTTGAAACAGGGCCAGGCGGTACAGGTATCCGGCGCACCACGGGAGGGAATGGTTCGCCTCAGTGAAGGAGAATCCCGCCACTTTATCGGCGTTGGTGTGATTGACGAGCAGGGCAATGTGGCACCACGACGTTTGGTTTCAATTCCAGCGTAAGCTGCCATAGAGGGCAGCTACTGTTTTTGTAACGGTATCGCTGCTTTCTCGCATAGCCTGTCCCAGGCCTCGATAAGTTGTGGTACCGTAATAT
>JBOFSC010000483.1:0-1575 GCA_051651345.1 Enterobacteriaceae bacterium | reverse complement strand
TCCAGCCTACATTGCTGCCAACCATACCGGCCATAACAACAAGGGTACCCGGTTCCAGCCACTGGTCGGTAATAGTGGCAAAAATCTCTGCTGGTGTTCTGTTACCGAGGCGGGTGATGCCATCCGGGGCGCGGCGCTGCTCGATACATTGACCCTTCTGATAGCGCCATGCACGCAAATTCGTCGAACCCCAATCTATTGCAATGTAATTCTCCACTCTGGTTATCCTCCAGTTATCGGCAATAGTTACTCCATCTGTGCGACGGCCTGCACCGCCTCGCGCACCAGTCGGCCAATTTGTTGCCAGTCTCTGGCAGCGACCAGACTGTCAGCCACCATCCAACTGCCACTACAGGCGATAACACAGGGGAGGGCCAGATAACGGGATAGATTGTCCGGATTCAGACCACCGGAAGGCATAAAGCGTACCGGATAGACACTACTAAATGCTTTCAGCATGGCGACGCCACCGGAGACTTCAGCCGGGAAGAACTTCAGGGTGTTTAAGCCCATCTCCATGGCCTGCTCAACCTGGCTGGGGCTATTAACGCCGGGAATGATATCCACCCCCCGCTGTTGACAATAACGTACGGTGGTCGGGTTAAAACCGGGACTAACGATAAAATCGACACCGGCATCCAGGGCGATATTGGCCTGCTCCGGAGTCAGAATGGTTCCGGCGCCGATCAGCATCTCAGGGAAGGCGCTACGCATCTGGCGAATGGCTTCGGCAGCGGCGGGAGTGCGGAAGGCGACTTCTGCACAGGGCAGGCCATTATCCATCAGTGTCTGGGCCAGCATCACGCCATCGGCGGCATTGTGCACAACAACAAGGGGCATGATCCGGTGGCGGGCAAGGTGTTTATTGACTTCACTCATCATTTACCTCAAACAGTTTTTTTATCTGCTTTCATCCTACCATAAATGTCCCTGTTGCAGAGGGGGTTGAGCATTTTACGCTTTCCCTCGTTCGCATGAGAGGGCTGTCCCGGATCTGCCAGGATCAGTTTGACTTGATTAAAACTTGTTGCTAGTTTTGTGTGTAATCTTATGGAATTATCTCTGCCTTGTTTACTCAGGCCTTTTCACTACGGGAAGAGTGCATCATGAGCCAGGATGTTTTACAGCGTCACCACACATGGGATATTGCTATTATCGGTGCCGGTGTTGTCGGTTGTGCTATCGCCCGCCAGTTTGCTCTGGCCGGGGCAACGGTGCTGGTACTGGAGAAAGGCGGAGATATCCTCTCCGGTGCCAGTAAGGCTAACAGTGCCATCCTGCATACTGGTTTTGATGCCCCGCCAGGCAGCCTGGAACAACAGTGCGTTCAGGCCGGTTATGCCGAATATCTTAAGATCCATAAACAGTTTAATTTACCGCTGTGGCGCAGTTCCGCGCTGGTAGCCGCCTGGGATCAGGAGCAGCTACAAAAGTTACCGGCGATTGTGGCGAAAGCGCAGCAAAATGGCGTGCACGACGTCTGC
This sequence comes from Enterobacteriaceae bacterium, assembly GCA_051651345.1. Lineage (GTDB taxonomy): Bacteria > Pseudomonadota > Gammaproteobacteria > Enterobacterales > JBOFSC01 > JBOFSC01. The sequence goes on along the minus strand of JBOFSC010000483.1, from coordinate 91 downwards.
CAAATCGATGGTCAGGAGGCGCGCGCGCGGGAGCCTCATCTGGCCGCCCATATTCAGGGTGCTGTTGTGGTGCCCGGAGAGTATCTGATCG
>JBOFSC010000482.1:0-4934 GCA_051651345.1 Enterobacteriaceae bacterium | reverse complement strand
TCCACTTCGACATCAATAACGAAATAAAAGAACCACCAAAACCAAACAAACCGGCCATTATCATTAAGCCCTGCACGCTGCCTGACTGAATACCGAGCAAGCTCAGAATCAGACCAAACACCAACATCACAGCCAGGTTTGTTAATAAAAACAGGCCAATTCGCATCATAATTTTTCCCTCAATCGACAGCATCACTCCCTAAACTCTTACAGATTAGCGTCAGGCGATCATCCGCAAGAGTTTAGGTAAAATTTTATTTATTTTCAGCTAATAAACCGGCGTATTCAACGGCAATTATGGCTGTTTCATCCAGATAGGGATCGGGCTCATGGTAATCTTTTGGCAGATCATCCAGTGATTTCAGTATCGGTTTGCCAAGACGTTTCATCCGATCGTTAAGATAAGCCAATCGCAGAGCATCCTCTTCATTATCCTCAGTCATCCGTTTTTGATAATTCAGAGAAACGACATTATTTTTCGTCTTATGTGCTTTATATCGTGCGATCATCTGCGCAATATGGATAAATTCAGGATCTTTGGCAATACGCACCTGATGATCCTGAATCAGCTTAGGTAATAACGGCCCCAAATCCATCACCTTGCTATAAGGTGCCGGTGTGATGCTATCCCAGGGCAGCGCATTATCCTCGTGACTTTCACCACTTTCCGCAGGCTCGACGCCCGTAGGCATAATGATATCTGGCACCACCCCTTTACGCTGGGTACTGCCCCCGGTGACACGATAGAATTTCTGAATAGTGTACTGCACCGATCCCAGCGGCGGCCAGTCGGAGCTGAGCATCTGATCATAGATACGATTGAGGGTACGATGCTGCTGCACGGTTCCTTTACCGAAGGTAGGCTCACCGACGATCAGCGCACGACCATAATCCTGCATCGCAGCGGCAAAAATCTCTGAAGCCGAAGCACTGAATCGGTCGACCAGCACCACCAGCGGTCCATTGTAGTATGAGGTGTTGGCGGTATCCCGATCCTCACGCACCTTACCATTATTATCGCGCACCTGAACCACCACACCGCCAGGGATAAATAGGCCGGTCAGAGAGACTGCTTCCGTTAAGGCACCCCCGCCATTACCGCGCAAATCGATAATAATGCTGTTGATATTTTGTTTTTCCAGTTGCTGGAGCTGTACCTTCACATCATTGGTGAGACCGACATAAAAGCCGGGAACTGTCAACACACCGACCTTCTCTTTGCCCACCTCTTTCACTGACATTTTTACCGCCCGATCTTCCAGACGGATACGCTCCCGCGTCAGGGTAACGATACGGTTTTTCGCCCCTTTACCCGCTGACTGGATCTCCAGGCGCACCTTACTTCCTTTAGGGCCTTTGATCAGCGGAATCACATCATCCAGACGCCAGCCGATAATATCCACCATCGGCTTATCATCCTGAGCAACACCGATGATCTTATCCCCCACGGCCAGAGCCTTGCTCTTGGCTGCCGGGCCACCTGGTATCAGCGAGCCGATCATGGTGTAATCATCTTCCATCTGTAGCCCGGCACCGATACCTTCCAGCGACAGACTGATCTCAGTATTAAACTGCTCGGTACTGTAGGGGGAAAGATAACTGGTATGGGGATCTATCTCACGGGCAAAGGCATTCATAAACAGTTGGAAAACATCTTCGCTTTTCACCTGAGTCAGGCGCTTAATGGCGAGCTGATAGCGTTTGGTCAGTATCTCTCTGATCTCTTTATCCGACTTGCCCGCCAGCTTAAGGCTCAGTTCATCAAATTTAACCTTGGCAGACCATAACTGGTTTAGTTCCTGCTCACTTTTATGCCATGGCTCTTTACTGCGATCCAGTTCAATAGAGTCATTGCCGTTGAATTGCATGGGTTTATCAAGCAGCGATAAGGCATATTCATAGCGCTCAAAACGGCGCTTTTGCGATAAATTGTACAGATCATAAGCGGTTTTCAATTGCCCGCTACTGAGCTCCTGCCCCAACTCTCTTTTCTCTTTATGAAAACGATCAATATCCGACTGCATCAGCACATTGTGGCTGTAATCCAACATACTCAGATAGCGATTAAAAATCTTTTCGGAGAAAGCACCGTCCAGCGCAAACTTACGGTAATGAGATCGGGTAAAACGAGAAGTGACGCGTTCACTTATCGTGGCATGCTGTGCTTCCTGTTGTAACTCAGGTAGCTGAGATAGCGTGATGGGGTTGTCAGCCGACAGAACCATACCACTCCACACCATGGCCGCGATCAATATAAGCCTGAAAAATTTATTCATGCGCAAATCTGCTCTCCCAGTCAGAACTGTAAATGTTCTGCACGGACAATCATGGCGAGACCGGAAGAGAGTTGCACATGCACACCATCTTTCGCAATCTCCAGTATAGTGGCATCCATGGTGCTTCTGCCTGCCTTAACCTGTATATCCTGCCCCACCTGAAGTTTTGACAAATCAGCAGGTTTGGCCTTCTTCCTGATAACATTACTACTTGTTGCAGGGGAAATCTGAGACCCGGCAGGTTTAACAGTGGCATTCTCTTTACGCGGCATTCTCTTATGCGATGCCTGAGGGGATTTAGCCATTCTGTCGGTTTTGGCGGGATTCTCACTTCTGTTTTTACGCTCAGCAGGGGCAGCAGTTTTCTGATTTCGGGCACTGTTTTCCTCAGCCTGCTCCGATTGTCGGGCCGCTCTCTGCGCCTGAATCCGCGTTTTAGCTTCGACCAGCTGCTGACGAGCATAATCGATGTGTTCTTGTGTCAATTCACCACAGGCATTACCATCTAAATCAACACGTTGAGAACCATTTTTAACACCATGCAAATAACGCCAGCTCGATGTATACAGCCGTAATGCAGAACGCAACTGGGTTTTGCTGACCTCTTGTTCACTATCTGTCTGCAAACGATCAACTAAATCCTGAAAGATGCCTATCTTCAGGGGACGAGCTTCTCCCTCTGCGATAAAGCACAAGGGAAAACGTTTTGCCAGCCAGGCAATCACTTCTTTGCTACTACTCAACTTTGGTTGATTTTCCATGAAATTTCCTGATTACTACGGAGTTACCGGATCAGCTCACTAAACTAAGGCCCAAGTATAACATGCACTTTGCATCGCCTGCTGCTTATTTATCATATCTTTGCCCTTTCACAACACAACTTTACCCATCCCTTTTGCAGCCATAATAGTGATGCATTTAGGGATTATAGACGCTGTACCCTTGTTATGCGATATGACGCAGCACCTTACATAATGTTACAACCGCTGATTTTCTTTTACTATCAACCAACATTAAAAAATATAATGTTAAGTTAAATTTAATAGTTGAAAATATTTTATGATGTATTATTATTAGTTGTGCAAGGTCGCTGAGACCTGCATAGATGTCAACTTTTAGCGCAGGGCTCTTTTATAGAGCCACTTCCCTGAACCGAATACAGGACTTGTATTCGGTTTTTTTTATGTAAAAAAATTAATAAATTTTAACAGATAATTCAATTCTCTGCTCTGTTGTGCAAATCTGGATTAAGCAGGAAAACCACTTCACCACGATAAAAAGAGGAGCGAGACAGACGCTGTTGCCATTGACTATCCCAGTTCCCCCCCTGAACCAGACCCACCTTAAAGGGAATCTGCAGATTGAGCAGAGCGGGCAAATATTGCTGATAGCCAGGTACCGTCTGTCGTCCCTGATAGGTTTGTACCACCAGTTCATCGATGGGCAGTTGATTGAGTTGTGCAACACTGCCGGTTTTGGCCCAGTCCAACAGGCCGGTCACCCCCAGAGCATAGCGCTTGTCCAGTTTGGCCCGCACCTGCTGCAGGAACTGTGCATACTGCTGTAAGGCGTAGGAGCCCGCATCAAAATCGATCTGTAACCCCACCACCTGATTGCCCTGCTTTGACCAGTGGTATGGCAGATTAACGACCCGCAGCAGGGTCTCTTCAGACACTGCCAGGGTCTCAAAGCGTACGGTAATCCATAAAGACTTTACCGGCAAAAGAGCATAGGGTTGTCCCAGCTTGATAAAGGGTTTTGTGCCCCGAGCCAGCACCTCCCCCTGGTGCAGGTAAAGTGTCTGCGCCTGTTTCAATACCGGTTGGGTTTTAACACCGGACCAGCACCAGAAAGCACGATAGCGTTCAGCTAACACGCTATCGGCCTGACACAGAGGGCTTACCAGCAGGGTCACTACCAGTAGTATTTGAGCTCCTGTGCCCATGAGGTACCTTTATAGTCACGCTTTAATTGCTGAAACCAGGCTTTACGTTGGTTTTTGTCCACACCCGGCCCGCCACACTCATTATAACCACCAGGGGCATAGCAATTAATCGCACGGTAAAGGGCATAAGCCTTATCTTCCACTTCACTGTGTGGACTCGCAATCACCTGCTGGTACAGCTTTAATCTGTCTGGCTGAACCTGCTGCCACTCCTGCTCAGTGATCCCTTTAATCAATTCCGAATCATACATCCACGGATGAGAGTCCAGGGTAATGCCCGTATCGCGATAAAAAGCCGCCAGACAGTTCAGGGCGCGGCCCTGCTGCGGGTTAGTTGCCAGAATAGTGACCTGCTGCTCAAGGGAATCACAGGGATAAGAGGTGTCTGTCTTATCTCCAGCCCAGTCGAAGCGGCTCAATGCCGTATTGGCTAACTGCTCTTTATCGGCAACTGCGGGTATCTGCTTCCCGGACGGTTTATCCTGCAAATATTGCTGATAATCTGCCTGCATCAGGTCGCGCAGTAACAGCGTATGCAGGGCAATGGTTTTCTCCTCATTACTGTTGCCTTTACTGACCTGCTGACGCAATAGCTCTCGATCAGCTCTGTTTTTCAGTGCCAGTGAGCGATACAGCAAATTGCGTATCGGGCTGTTATCGGCAAACACCTTATCCAGTTGGTTCGAGCCGATCCACAGCGCGGCCAGCTTAAA
>JBOFSC010000481.1:0-1471 GCA_051651345.1 Enterobacteriaceae bacterium | reverse complement strand
CAAAGGCCACCACTTTCACGCCAGCCTTGTCGAGCGCCGCTTTCACGCTGGAGGCGATCCCTTCACCGTACTGCTTCTTGTCGTGGATAACGGCCACGCGCTGGGGTTTGACCTGCTCGATGATGTATTTGGCGGCAGTCGGGCCCTGATCGCTATCCAGACCGATGGTGCGCAGGGTCAGCTGGTAACCGCGCTCGGTGATCTTGGGGTTGGTGGAGGCGGGGGTAATCATCAGGATCCCCTCGTCTTCATAGATATCGGAGGCGGGCAGGGTATTGTCGGAGCAGAGGTGACCGACCACGAACTTGACGCCGTCGTTCACCACCTTGTTGGCAACGGCCACCGCCTGTTTGGGATCGCAGGCATCGTCATAGACGACCGCTTCGATCTGCTTGTCGTTGATGCCGCCAGCCTTGTTGATCTGCTCGACCGCCATCTTGCCGCCGGTGAACTGCATGTCCCCGTACTGGGCAACCGGGCCGGTAACCGGGCCTGCGATACCGATCTTGATGGTGTCTGCCGCGTGGGCGATGGAGATCGATCCAAACAGAGCCAAAGAAACCGCTGCGCCAACTGTGATTTTGCTCAACTTATGCATTGATTCGTCCCTTAATCAGTGGATTGTTTCATTTCCGTGTGCCATTCCGGATCTACATCCCGTGCATCCGGCTATAGGTATGGTTCTATCATTCCTCACGGGGCAATAACAAGCTGTTAAAGATACTAACCAGAGGGGGTTGGATGGGTGGATTTTGAAATAAATGACCTGTTATTTTCGGCTAATCAGACCTTAATTTTGATTTGTTGACTTAACATCTTGGTAACGAGATGCGATTCTGACAAACGCCAGAGGATTAATCTGGCGATATTTTACTCTGACAGCGCTCCCATTTTGACCACAATCCATTTGCGCAAACAGAAATGAGCACCTAAATTAGCCGGCATTGACAATTCCGTGGCAGAGCTCGTTAAAACCAAGCCTTTATTCGGGAAATCTGCTAATGTTCCGCCTTTGATATTCAGGAGACAGAGATGGCCACTATCAAGGATGTCGCCTCGCGCGCAGGCGTATCCATCTCCACCGTCTCACATGTGCTCAACCACACTCGGCGGGTCAGCGAAGACGCGACCCAGAAAGTGATTGAGGCGGTGGCAGAACTCAACTACGCGCCCAACTCGGTAGCGCGCAGTCTTAAAATAAATTCGACCAAGACCATTGGTATGCTGGTGACCACCAGCGTAAACCCCTTCTTCGCAGAAGTGGTGCAAGGGGTTGAAGCGTACTGCTTCGAACAGGGCTACAGCCTGATCCTCTGCAACACCGAAAACCAGCCGCCTCGCCAACAGCATTACCTGAGAATGCTGATGGAAAAACGGGTGGATGGCCTGCTGGTATTGGGTACCGATATCGACACCCCGTTGCGTGACATGCTGCGCATCCACAAGAACGTGCCGCAGGTGGTACTGGATT
>JBOFSC010000480.1:0-8808 GCA_051651345.1 Enterobacteriaceae bacterium | reverse complement strand
GGCCGATCAGCGGGTGAATAATCCCTCGGTAGCCAAACGCTTTACCCTGACACCAGAGGCTATCCTGCCCAAATTGCGCCATGCTCTGGAGAGTCCGCGCCCTAAAATCCGTTATCGAATCACGCTGGTAAGCCATACTCTGGCGCTGTTAAAACGTCTGTTACCCGATCGCTGTCTGGACAGGGTATTGCGTATCAATTGATAAGCCCCATAATAGAGTAAAAATAGTCGAGGGGAATAAGAGATGTCAGTCGGTTCTGTTATTGAGATTAATGAAAACAATCTGCAACAAACGCTGGATAACTCGGCCAGCCAGCCGGTGCTATTCTATTTTTATTCACCGCGTAGTCCTCAGTGTGATGAGTTAACATTGATTCTGGAGCGTCTGGTGGCGGAAGGGCGCGGTCAGTGGCAACTGGCGAAAGTGGACTGTGATGCGCAACCGATGCTGGCGGCCCAGTTTGGCTTACGTGCCGTTCCCACCGCTTACCTGCTGCAAAATGGGCAACCGGTGGATGGTTTCCAGGGGATGCAGTCCGAGCAGGTATTACGTGAAATGCTGGAGCGGGTGCTGCCCAAACAGGAAGATATCAAGCTGGCTGAAGCGGCACAACTGATCGAGGCCAATGATCTTAATGCCGCCCTGCCACTGCTGAAAGAGGCCTGGCAATTGAGCCAGCAGCGCAGCGATATTGCCCTGCGCCTGGCGGAAGTGCAGATTCAGCTTAAAAAACTGCCCGATGCCCAGGCGGTGCTGGACAGTATGCCTATCCAGGATCGCGACAGCCACTATCAGAGCCTGATCGCACAGATAGCTTTAGTGAAAGAAGCGGCCAATACCCCGGAAATTCAGGAGTTGCAGCAGCAGGTGGCTCAGGAGCCGGAGAATGCCCAACTGGCTGTCCAGTTAGCGCTACAATATCATCAGGTGGGACGCAACGAAGAAGCTCTGGAGTTACTGCTCAGCCATTTACAACGCAATCTCAATGCGGCAGAGGGCCAGGTCAAAAAGACCATGATGGATATTCTGGCCGCAATGGGGACCGCAGATACCCTGGCCTCAGGATATCGCCGGAAACTTTACTCGCTGCTTTACTGACAGATTGTCGTCGGAGCTCCGGCGGCAAAATAAAAAACAGGAAGAGGACATCTCATGATCTATGTGATCCCCGTAGTGGTTGTTGTGGCGTTGATTGTGGTCTACGCCGGCATAAAAATCGTCCCTCAGGGCTATGAGTGGACCGTAGAGCGTTTTGGCGGCTATACCAAAACCCTGAAGCCGGGCCTGAATCTGGTGGCGCCGTTTATTGATCGGGTCGGCCGTAAGATCAACATGATGGAGCAGGTGCTGGATATCCCTTCTCAGGAGGTGATTTCCAAAGATAACGCCAGCGTCACCATCGATGCTGTCTGCTTTATTCAGGTGGTCAATGCCGCCCAGGCTGCCTATGAGGTGAGCCATCTGGAGCTGGCTATCGTCAATCTGGCTATGACCAATATCCGTACCGTCCTCGGCTCTATGGAGCTGGACGAGATGTTATCACAGCGCGATCGTATCAACAGCCGACTGTTAACCATTATCGATGAAGCCACCAATCCCTGGGGCATAAAAGTTACCCGTATTGAGATCCGTGATGTACGCCCACCCGCAGAACTGATCGCCGCCATGAATGCCCAGATGAAAGCGGAGCGAACCAAGCGTGCCGATATTCTGGAAGCTGAGGGTATCCGTCAGGCTGCTATTCTGCGTGCTGAAGGGGATAAGCAATCCCAAATTCTCAAGGCGGAAGGGGAGCGGCAATCGGCCTTTCTGGCAGCAGAAGCGCGGGAGCGTTCCGCTGAAGCAGAAGCGCAGGCCACAAAAATGGTTTCACAAGCGATCGCCGCCGGTGATCTCAATGCCATTCACTATTTTGTGGCGCAAAAGTATACCGAAGCCCTGCTGAAAATTGGCAGCGCCGACAGCAGCAAACTGGTGTTGATGCCCCTGGAAGCCAGCAGTCTGATTGGCTCTATTGGCGGCGTGGCAGAACTGCTGCAGAGCAAGAAAACAAGTTGAGCAGTGACTTTCTAAACCATTAACCATCCATCAACTACAGGAATCTGGCATGGAACAGCTTATCAATAATCCACACTGGTTTTGGATAACCCTTGGGGGGGTATTGTTGGCGGCAGAACTGCTGGGTGCCAGCGGTTATCTGCTGTGGAGCGGTCTTTCAGCAGTCCTGGTCGGTAGTCTGGTCTGGCTGGTGCCCTTTAGCTGGCAGTGGCAGTGGCTCAACTTTGCCGCCCTGACCATTATCACCGCGCTGTTGTGGTGGTACTGGCTCAGACGTCACAATGTCCGCGATGAGCCGGTGATCCTGAATCAACGCAACCAGCGACTGATCGGTAAGCGGGTCACTTTGCGTGAAGGTCTGCAGGATGGTTATGGGCGCATCCATCTCGGTGATGGCTCCTGGCGAGTGGAGGCCGATAGCGATCTGCCCGCTGGCTGCGAAGTGGAAGTGGTGGATGTGAAGGGGATCACGCTGAAGATAGAGCCTGTGAAGACGACAAAGGCTGTTGAGTAAATAAAATTCCCCTCTCCAGCAAGTGGAGTGTGTTTTCAGCTCCCTCCCCTGACAAGGGGAGGGTTGGGGTGGGGTCAACACACTTTAGGACCACGTTGCTTTCAAGTTCAACGTACGACACCCTCCCAACCTCCCCCTTGGCAGGCATAGGTATCTACACATCTTTGTGATGGGGGAGGAGCATAATACACACCGGAAAAGTACTATGACACCCGCGATCCGCTTACTGCGTAAAAAGAAGATTCCCTTTCAGCTCCATGCTTATGAACACGACAGCGGGCAAACTCACTTTGGCGATGAGGCGGTAACCAAGCTAGGGCTGGATGCCAGCCAGGTTTATAAAACGCTGCTGGTGACCCTCGATGGCGATGCCAAAAAGTTGGTCGTCGCTATGACCCCTGTTGCCAGCCTGCTGGACCTGAAGAAAGTGGCCCGTGCCTGTAAAGCCAAGCGGGCTGACATGGCCGATCCTGCTCTGGCGCAGAAAGTGACCGGTTATCTGATCGGCGGCATCAGCCCCCTGGCACAAAAGCGAGCCCTGCCGACACTGCTCGACAACGGGGCGGCCCACTTTACCTCTGTCTATATTTCGGCGGGCAAGCGAGGGCTGGATGTGGAACTGGCACCGACCGATCTGTGCCAGTTGACGCAAGCCACCCTCGCTGATATTGCCCGGGATGAGGATTAATCCTTCTGGTAACGGATTTCACCTTTAGGTTCAAACTGCGCGCTATCCAGAGGTGAATGGCGCTCAATATAGTCCTTCAGCACTTCGGCATCGACAAATCCGGTATTCACATAGCCTGGCAGATGATTGACTGGCGGATAGCCATCCCCACCCACGGCGTAGAAGTTCAGCACGGCCATCCGATACTGTTGCTTGCTATCGAGGGGTTGCCCTTTGATCTTAACCTCCCTGACCCCTTTACCATCCGCGATCAGACTCACATTGAGAAACTGCGCATAGGCCCCGGAATCGGTCTTTTTATTGGCCACCACCGCCAGATAACGCTCCACCTCCGCACCGCTCATGGTCACATAGGTGAGAATATTGGCGAAAGGTTGTACCTGCAAAATAGACTTATAGGTGATCTCCCCTGCCGGTATAGATGCACGCACTCCCCCTCCGCTCATCACCGCAAAATCCGCCTGCGCCCGTTCCAGTTGGGCACTCAGCAGCAGGCGAGCCAGATTGGTCTGCTCAAAACGCACCTTGTTACGTTCCCCTTCAAGACGGTTATTCACCGAACCCACTTTCACCAGTAGCTGCTTCTCCCCATATTGCTGGAACGGCGTCAGCAACTTAACCATCTCTTTATCATGGGCAATAAATTCACCGTAGTAAGGGTTACTTTCCTGTTTGGCTGTCTCTGCCTTTTTATCCCCAGGCTTTTTCAGATTGATCGGTATCAGCTCATAGTGCTGTAACGTCAACTCACCATTACGGAAGGTAAAATCAGCCCGTCCTACATATTTGCCCCACTCATGGGCCTGAACAATCCAGGTGCCATTTTGCCGGTCGGGTTGACATGGGCTGCCGGGCACATAGTTGGCATCTTTCTTATTCTCTTGCGCCATACAGACCGGATCCTGGGAGTGTCCCCCGACGATCAGATCCAGTGATCCGGCTGGCAGGGAACGCGCCATGGTGACATCACCTGGGGCATTGGAACCATGTTTGCCATCGTCATAATGCCCCATATGGGTGGCGGCAATCACAATATCCGGCTTTTCGCTGGCACGTAGTTGTGGGATCAGCTCCCCGGCTTCCTCTATCGGAGAACGAAAACGCAGAGTGGCGGTATTCTCCGGATTGGTCAGGGTAGGTGTATCGTCGGTGGTCAGGCCGATCACCGCTATTTTCAAACCCTGACGCTGAAAAATCTCATAGCCTTTAAACGCCCTTTTGCCGCTTTGCTTGTCATAAATATTGGCAGAGAGTAGCGGAAATCCGGCCCATTTTTCCTGCTGGCGCAACACGGAAAGAACATTATCAAACTCGTGATTCCCCAGCGCCATAGCATCGTAACCTATCAGAGCCATACCGCGGAAATCCGGCTCGGCATCCTGTAGATCAGATTCGGGAACCCCGGTATTAATATCGCCGCCAGAGAGCAGCAAAACCGTTCCCCCTTTTTGCTTCACCTCCTGACGAATGCGATCCACCAGGGTTTTCTGTGCCGCCAGACCATACTCACCCTGGGCATTGGGCCAGAAATGGCCATGGTGATCATTGGTATGCAAGATCGTGACCTGATACGTGGTATCTTTTTCCCAGGCCTGAGCCGAGCCAACACAGCCTAAAAACAGTAGCCCTGCCAAACAACTTCTGTAACTCAACATAGTTCGCATGCTTACTTCCTTTTGTTTTCTTTACGTTTTTATCGAGCCTCTGGCAGCACACTACCAGATTCAGGATTCAAAGAGGATAGCAATTAACAATAAAACGCCTTACTATAAAGCCATTGCGCTAATTATCATCAATACTTTCACTTAATAAATGCGCTAATAATATTAGATAACAAGATATTTATGACGGATCACTCGCTGCACAAAGACCAGGCCCGCCCTGGCACTGCCTATGGCATTCTGGGAGGCATCAGCTTCTCTCATCTGCTGAACGATATGACACAATCGCTGATTCTGGCGATCTATCCCATTCTGCAGGGAGATTTCAACCTCTCCTTTATCCAGATCGGCATGATCACCCTGATCTACCAGTTATCGGCCTCGTTGCTGCAACCGGTGATCGGCTACTATACCGACCGCAATCCCAAACCCTATTCACTGCCGATCGGTATGGGTTTTACCCTGAGCGGCCTGCTGCTGCTGGCATTCGCCGGTAACTTTATCACCGTGATCTGCGCGGCTGCACTGGTGGGCACCGGCTCTTCCGTGTTCCATCCTGAATCCTCTCGTGTGGCTCGTATGGCTTCCGGCGGACAACATGGGCTGGCACAATCCATCTTCCAGGTGGGCGGTAATCTGGGCAGCGCCATGGGACCTCTGCTGGCAGCCCTGCTGATCGCACCCTATGGGAAATCTTATCTCTCCTGGTTCTCACTGGCACCGCTGCTGGCGATCATTGTGTTGCTGCAGATCAGCCGCTGGTATCAACAGCAGAACACCCTGATTCGCGCCCATAATGGCAATCGCCCGGTGCCCAGACCGCCTGCGCCGCTACCACGCAAGGAGCTGTATAAGGTCCTGACTATCCTGCTGTTGCTGATCTTCTCCAAGCAGGTTTATATTGCCAGTCTGAGCAGCTACTACACCTTCTATCTGATCGATAAATTCGCAGTTTCCGTACAGACAGCGCAGCTCTATCTGTTCCTGTTTCTGTTTGCCGCTGCTCTCGGTACCCTGGTCGGCGGACCAATAGGCGACCGTATCGGCCGTAAATATGTGATCTGGATTTCGATTCTCGGTATCGCGCCTTTCACCCTGATGCTGCCCTATGTGTCACTCTTCTGGACCGCCTGTCTCTCCGTGGTGATCGGCCTGATTCTCTCCTCTGCTTTTTCCGCCATCCTGGTCTATGCCCAGGAGCTGATGCCAGGCAGAGTCGGTACCGTGGCGGGCCTGTTCTTCGGTTTCTCATTTGGAATGGGAGGATTGGGGGCTGCAGTACTCGGCGTTATCGCCGATATCAGCAGTATCCGCGTGGTTTACCAGATCTGTGCCTGGCTGCCTCTTATCGGGTTGATCGCCTTTTTCCTGCCCACGGAAAGTAGAATAAGAAACAAAAAGTAATAAATCATTGCAAATGAAATAATTTTTATGCAAAAGTATTGGTGTTTTGTTTCTCTCGGCGGAGAGACATTGCAATTAGGTTGAATCCCTTGCTATTAATAAGGAACCTGAATGCATCAGACAACACCACTAATAACAACACTGGTTGGCAGCCTGGTTCTGGCATTTTTACTGGGTCTGCTGGCTAACCGCTTACGCATCTCCCCCCTGGTGGGTTACCTGTTGGCTGGTGTGATTTCAGGCCCCTTCACGCCCGGTTATGTCGCCGATGTCTCACTGGCACCGGAGTTGGCAGAGATTGGTATCATCCTGCTGATGTTCGGCATTGGCCTGCATTTCTCTCTGAGTGACCTGCTGGCAGTCAAACGTATCGCCATACCTGGCGCCATAATACAGATCGTGCTGGCGACGGTGATTGGCGTAGGATTACTCTGGTTTTGTGGCAAAGGTTTTCTGCCCAGCCTGATGCTGGGGCTGGCGATGTCCATCGCCAGTACCATCGTTCTGCTACGCGCCCTGGAACAACGTCAACTGATTGCGACACCTTGCGGACAGATCACCATTGGCTGGTTGATCGTGGAGGATTTCACCATGGTGCTGATTCTGGTTTTACTGCCGCCCTTTGCCGAGATCCTGCAAAATAAACCCGTCAGTGGTGTAGAGGCGCTGATCCAACTGGCTGTAACCCTGGGAAAAATACTGCTGTTCATTATTATCATGATCGGTCTGGGACGTCGTCTGGTGCCCTGGATTCTGACACAGAGCGCCTGTACCGGCTCCCGCGAACTGTTTACCCTGGCCGTACTGGCCGTGGCTTTGGGCATCGCCTATGGTGCCGCCACCCTGTTTCATATCTCCTTTGCTCTGGGGGCTTTTTTTGCCGGTGTGATCCTCAATGAATCGGAGCTCAGTCAGCGGGCTGCCAGCGATACCTTGCCGTTACGGGATGCTTTCGCGGTGCTGTTTTTTGTCTCCGCTGGCATGCTGCTGGACCCCCATGTGCTGTGGGCTCATCCCCTGATACTGCTGGTCATGCTATTGACCATTCTCGCCATCAAACCCTTGATCGCCTATATTCTGGTACGCTCATTTGGCTACGACAAACGGGTTTCTTTAACCATTGCCGTCAGCCTGGGACAAATCGGGGAATTCTCATTTATCCTGGCTGGCTTAGGGATGCACCTGGGTATTTTCGACCAGCAAGATCAGGCACTGATCCTCGCCAGTGCCATTTTGTCCATTTTGCTTAACCCTTTGCTATTCTGGCTGGCCGATCACTATTTACAGCGGGATAAGCTGGCTACGGGTTGAAAAGCCTGTTATTTCAGGCTGGAGAGTACCAACTGCTGTAACAGCTCGATATGCAGGGCCGAGTCATTGAGTGCCGGAATATAGTGATAGCGTTCTCCGCCTGCAGCCAGAAATACCTGCCGATTTTGCACCTGGATCTCCTCCAGGGTTTCCAGACAATCAGAGGAAAAACCAGGGCAGATAACCTGCACGGATTTGATTCCCTCCGCAGGCAACTGTCGCAGCAATTCATCGGTATAGGGCTGTAACCAGGGTTCACGACCAAAGCGCGACTGAAAACTCATTTGCCAGCGTTCCGCAGGCAGAAAAAGCTGCTGGGCAACGCTCCAGGTGGTGGCAGCGCAGCGCTGCGGATAGTCATCCCCGGCATCCACATAGCGCTGCGGGATACCGTGATAGGAAAACAGCAGGAGATCAGGTTCAAACTCCTGAAATGAGCTGCTGATACTGTTGACCAGCGCATCGATATAGGCCGGATGCTCAGCATAATCATTGATAAAATGGATACAGGGCAGGCGTGGCTGGCGGGCAAAAATCTGTGCCAGACGATCCCAAACGGCGGCCGTTGTGGTGGAGGAGTATTGCGGGTACAAGGGTAACACCACCAGCTCACTCACCTGATGGGCTAACAGGCGACGCACTGCCATCTCCATGGAGGGTTCACCATAGGTCATCGCCAGTTCCACCACCATCTGCGGCAGACAATTTGCCAACGCCTGTTGCTGACGGCGGCTATTTACCAGCAAGGGAGATCCCTCCTCCATCCAGATCTGCTGATAAAGACGGGCAACCCGGCCACTACGCAGAGGCAGAATAAAACCGTGCAGCAACGGATACCACAGCCAGCGTAACATATCCACAACGCGTCTGTCACTCAGAAAAGAGGACAGATATTGACTGACTGCCGCAGCAGTCGGCTGACTGGGCGTGCCCAGATTCACCAATAAAACGCCCTTTTTTTCCTGATCCATCGTGACGGATATCACCCCAGAATGGTAGCCAGTTCCTGGCTAATTTCGGTCACTGAACGGGTTCCATCCACCTTCACATAGCGGGTGTTTCCCTGCTGCGCCTCTTTACCATAATAAGCCAACAGCGGTTCAGTCTGCTGATGATACTCAATAAGACGCTGGCGTACTGTCGCTTCCTGATCATCTTTACGGGTGATCAA
>JBOFSC010000479.1:0-1626 GCA_051651345.1 Enterobacteriaceae bacterium | reverse complement strand
AGCAGACAGCCAATCATCAACCATATCCAGGCTGCCCGATGTAATGAAATTCTTTTAAAGAAACGTAACATGTCAAAAGTTATCCCGACAGAACATCAATATAGTCAGTGTAAACCAAAAATATTAACGGAGCAGCATTTAATCATTGAATTTTCTTTAGAGTAAGCGCCCATTACGGGCGCTAATAATGCAATAGCGGAAGAATTACAGCGTTGGCAGAGACACCGGTGGAGTTAACAGATTCCACTGATACATCAGCTCCGTCAGGGGATGTAGCAGATATTCAACCCCAGCCAGACCCACCAGGGTCAGCACGATAGTGTAGGGCAGCGCCATAATCACCATCCGTCCATAAGAGAGATGGATCAGCGGTGCCAGAGCCGATGTCAGCAGAAACAGAAATGCTGCCTGGCCATTGGGGGTGGCGACCGATGGCAGATTGGTACCGGTATTGATGGCGATACCCAGCAGATTGTACTGCTCCAGAGAGATAGTCCCCGCTTCCAGTGCCTGACGCGCTTCATTGATATAAATGGTGGCAACAAACACGTTATCCGACACTGCCGAGAGCAAACCGTTAAACAGATAGAACATCGACAGCTGTGTTTTCGGCTCTGCGGATAACACCAGGTTAATGATCGGAGAGAACAGTGACTGATCGATAATCACGGCGACCACCGCAAAAAAGACGGTGATTAGCGCGGTGAAGGGCAGGGCATCCTGAAACGCTTTACCCAGGTCATGTTCTTCCGTGACCCCACAAAAAGAGGTGGTCAGAATAATCACCGTTAACCCTATCAGACCCACCTCGGCTAAATGCAGTGCCAGAGCAACCACCAGCCAGATACCGACAAGAGCCTGGAAGATCAGATCCAGATTCTCTTTTTTAGTGCGCTTCTCACTCATCTTCTGGTCGTAGTCGGCCAGAATGGTATAGATAGAGTCAGGCAGAGTGGCTCCATAGCCAAACAGACGGAAACGTTCCACCAGAATACAGGTCAGGAAGCCACAGACCAGGGTCGGCACGGTGACCGGCGCCATGCGCAGGAAAAAGGTGACAAAATCCCAGCCAACATATTTGGCGATGATCAGGTTTTGCGGTTCCCCCACCATGGTCATCACGCCCCCCAGGGCAGTACCGACCCCGGCATGCATTAACAGAGAGCGTAAAAAGGAGCGGAACTGCTCAAGCTCTTTCTTATTGGCAATCTGATCATCACGGTTAATATCATGCTCGCTGTCTGTCAGCAGATCCGCTACTACCTTGTGATAGATAGTATGAAAGCCGATACCGACACTGATCACCACGGCAATAACGGTCAGGGCGTCGAGAAAAGCGGAGAGAAAGGCCGCTGCGGCACAAAACGAGAAAGAGAGAATGATTTTAGAGTGAATACGGATCAATAACTTGGTAAAGACAAACAGCAGCAACTGCTTCATAAAATAGATGCCAGCCACCATAAAGATCAACAGCAAAATGACCTCAAAATTGGCCATCACTTCCTGCTTAACATGGGCGGAATCTGTCATACCAATAGCGACTGCTTCAATGGTCAGTAAGCCTCCCGGTTGCAGGGGATAGCATTTCAGGGCCATTGCGAGGGTAAAAATGAATTCGGCTACCAG
>JBOFSC010000478.1:0-5413 GCA_051651345.1 Enterobacteriaceae bacterium | reverse complement strand
AGATGCAAGAGCGTTCACCGTTGCTCCCGGCTATTTTTCTGATGGGGCCGACCGCGTCAGGTAAAACCGGTCTGGCACTCTCGTTAGCTCAGGTGATGCCTGTTGAAATTATCAGTGTGGACTCAGCGCTGATCTATCGTGGTATGGATATTGGCACGGCGAAACCGAGTCAGGAAGAGATGAGTCAGGTGCCTCACCATTTGATCGATATCCTCGATCCGGCACAGAGTTATTCCGCCGCTGATTTTCGCCATGATGCGTTAAAAGAAATGGCAAAAATTGTGCAAAAAGGGCGGATTCCCTTGCTGGTTGGTGGTACTATGCTCTACTTTAAGGCGCTATTGGAGGGGATTTCACCCTTGCCATCGGCTGATCCGGCCATCAGAGCGGAAATTGAGCAACAGGCGGCAAAGGTGGGGTGGCAGGCTCTGCATCAGCAGTTGCAACATATAGATCCTGTTTCAGCACAGCGAATTCATCCCAATGACCCACAAAGAGTGAGTCGGGCACTGGAAGTTTTTATGATTTCGGGTAAGACTTTAACAGAGTTGACCCGAATAGCGGGTGAACCGCTGCCGTATCGCGTTCACCAGTTTGCTATTGCCCCGGCAGATCGTGCTTTGCTGCATCAACGTATTGAGCAGCGTTTTCACCAGATGCTGGCAATGGGTTTTGAACAAGAGGTCAAAACTCTTTTGGAAAGGGGAGATCTGCACGAGAATATGCCTTCTATTCGTTGCGTTGGATATCGCCAGATGTGGTCTTTCTTGTGTGGAGAAACGAGCTATAGTGATATGGTCTATCAAGGCATTTGTGCCACGAGGCAGTTGGCCAAACGTCAAATGACCTGGTTGAGGGGGTGGCCGGCACTAACCTGGCTTGACAGCGATCAGCCACAACAGGGACTGGCAGCGATCAGACAGGTGATGCGATAACATAACCAATTATGATTATTGAGTTTTTACTATTTTAGTACTCGGTTCGCGGATGTTTTGATCCGCTTTATTTAGAATTAATCTATTTTATCAGCAACTATTACAAGTGAATAAGGAAAAGAGAATGGCTAAGGGGCAATCATTGCAAGATCCATTCCTGAACGCATTACGTCGTGAACGTGTTCCGGTGTCAATTTATCTGGTCAACGGTATTAAATTACAAGGACAGATAGAGTCTTTTGATCAGTTCGTCATTTTGTTAAAGAATACTGTGAGCCAGATGGTATATAAACATGCCATATCTACAGTAGTTCCATCGCGCCCCGTTTCGCATCACAGCAATCATCCGGGTAGCTCTCCTGGCAACTATCATCACAATCACAATGCGTCACAGCCATCCTCGCTGTCACAGCAGAGTGATGATAATATTGAGTAATGAGTTGGATACTCTTGTACGGAGGGGGGGTTACGGCATATGATTATACCCGTCGTCTTTCAAGCCGCAGCGTTGTTGGCTGCAGTTTGAAATACTTTGGGTATAGCTGCAACCGCCTCTCTATGCATGGGGCCTTAGTTTGAGGAGTTACACGCTTGTTTGAGCGTTATGATGCCGGTGAGCAGGCAATACTGGTTCATATCTATTTTTCGCAACATAAAGATATTGAGAATCTGACAGAGTTTGAGTCTCTGGTCTCTTCTGCAGGCGTGCAAGCGTTGCGGATTATCACAGGCAGCCGTAAGGTGCCACACTCCAAATATTTTATCGGCGAAGGAAAAGCGCAAGAGATTGCTCAGGCAGTGCTTGATAGCGGCGCTTCTGTCGTGCTATTTAATCATGCACTGTCACCCGCCCAGGAGCGAAATTTGGAGCGTTTGTGCCAGTGTCGGGTGATCGACAGGACCGGACTTATCCTGGATATTTTTGCTCAGCGTGCCAGAACCCATGAAGGTAAATTGCAGGTGGAGCTGGCGCAGCTAAATCATCTCTCCACGCGTCTGGTAAGAGGCTGGACGCACCTTGAGCGGCAGAAAGGGGGCATCGGTTTGCGCGGGCCCGGAGAGACCCAGTTGGAAACCGACCGGCGTCTGCTGCGTGATCGAATTCGTATGATCCACAGTCGGCTGGCGAAGGTAGAAAGACAGCGTGAACAGGGGCGGCGTGCCAGAAATCGGGCGGAAATTCCCACCGTTTCTCTGGTGGGTTACACCAATGCGGGCAAGTCCACCCTGTTTAACCGCATGACATCGGCCAGTGCTTATGCTGCGGATCAGCTGTTTGCCACGCTTGATCCCCTTATGCGTCGCATCAGTGTGGCGGAGGTGGGGGATGTAGTTATCGCCGATACGGTAGGTTTTATCCGCCATTTGCCCCATGAGTTGGTGGCAGCGTTTAAAGCGACCCTGGAAGAGACCCGGCAAGCGACTTTACTGCTGCATGTGATCGACAGTACGGATGATCGTCTGGCAGAAAACACCCAGGCGGTCAATCAGGTGCTGGAAGAGATAGAGGTGGATGATATCCCGGTCCTGCTGGTGATGAACAAGATCGATCAGGGCGAGGGGCTAACACCCCGCATTGATCGTGATGAGCAGCAGCGCCCCTTCCGGGTCTGGCTTTCAGCCGTCACGGGAGAGGGGATCGAGCTGCTGCAACAGGCGCTTTCAGAGCGTCTGGCAGGAGAGATGGTCTGTTATCAGTTGCGCTTGCCGGCAGAGGCAGGGCAGCTGCGCAGCCGTTTTTATCACCTGAAAGCGGTTGACAGAGAGTGGATAGAAGAAGATGGTGCTGTAAGTATTATTGTACGCATGCCCGTGGCCGAGTGGCGCAGGCTATGCAAACAGCAGAAAGAGTTGTTACAATTTATCGCGTAACACGGTATTGTTTTACATTCGATTAATTGTTTTATATTCGATTAAACAGCAGCGCATAGTGAACATCACAACAAAGTGGAGCTAAACATGGCGTGGAATCAGCCCGGCAATAACGGACAAGACCGCGATCCGTGGGGAAGCAGCAGTAATAACGGCGGCAACTCTGGCGGAAACAAAAATGGCAGGCGTAACCAGAGGCCAACAGATTTAGATGATATTTTCCGCAAGCTGAGCGGTAAGTTCGGCAAATTTGGCGGCAACCTTACCGGTGGTTCGGGCATTAACGGGCGTATGGTGAGTCTGATCGCAGTTGTTCTGGTGGTGATATGGGCCGTAAGCGGCTTCTATACCATCAAGGAGACGGATCAGGGGGTGGTCACCCGTTTTGGTAAATTTAGCCATCTGGTACAACCTGGCCTCAACTGGAAACCTACCTTTATCGATCATGTGGAACCGGTCAACGTTAAGACGACGCGTGAACTGGCAACGTCCGGCGTGATGCTGACCGCCGATGAGAACGTGGTTCGCGTGGAAATGAACGTGCAGTATCAGGTGACCAATCCGCAGCAGTATCTGTTTAACGTGACTAACGCAGACGACAGCTTGCGTCAGGCGACAGACAGTGCGTTACGGGCCGTTATCGGTAAATATTCCATGGATAAGATTCTGACGGAAGGTCGTACCGTTGTCCGTTCTGATACTTACAATGTCCTGATCGATACCATCAAGCTGTACAACATGGGTATTACCGTCCAGGACGTTAACTTCCAGGCAGCGCGTCCGCCGCAGGAAGTACAAGCTGCCTTTGACGATGCCATTGCCGCGCGGGAAAACGAGCAGCAATATATTCGTCAGGCCGAAGCGTATGCCAACGAAGTCTTGCCCAAAGCGAGTGGACAGGCACAGCGGTTGCTGGAAAATGCCAAAGCCTACCGCGCCAGAACGATTCTGGAAGCGCAAGGGGAGGTGGCCTGGTTTAAGTCGGTTCTGCCACAATACAAACTGGCCCCCGAGGTGACCCGTGAGCGTATGTATCTGGATATGATGGAGCAGGTACTGAGTCACAGCCGCAAAGTGCTGGTGGATAGCAGCAATAACAATGTGTTGGTGCTGCCTCTGGAACAACTGTTGCAAAACCAGAAAACGGCCGTTGAGGCGGGTAAAACTTCCGCCACCCCAGAGCCGACACCGGTGAAACAACCCGTATCCGCGACTTCTCCGGCAAGTAATGGTCAACGCGCCGCCCCCTTAAGCATTATGGAGCAGCGACGACTTGATGCAGAACGCAATGACACCTTACGGATTGGGAGGGAATAAACGATGCGCAAATTACTGGTAGTTTTGGCAATTGTGATCGTTGCCCTCTATACCTCCGTGTTTACTATTCAGCAAGGGGAACGTGGTCTGGTGCTGCGTTTTGGCAAAGTGCTGCGTGATAATGCGGAGCAGCCGTTGGTGTATACACCCGGCCTGCATTTCAAGGTTCCTTTTATCGATCAGGTAAAAAAGCTGGATTACCGTATCCAAACCATGGATAACAAAGAAGACCGCTTTGTCACCAAAGAGAAAAAGGACCTGATCGTTGACTCCTATCTGAAGTGGCGTATCAGTGATTTTGGTCGCTACTATCAGGCCACGGGAAGCGGAGATATCTCCCAGGCGGAAGTGTTACTGAAGCGCAAGTTTAGTGACCGTCTGCGCTCTCTGATAGGAAGCAAAGATATCAAAGATATCGTCACAGACTCACGCGGTCAGCTAATGCAGGATGTGCGTGACGCCTTGAACTCCGGCACCAGCAGTGGTGAAGTGAAGGTGGAGGAGTCTGAAGCTGAAGTGCGTAGCCCGGATAATGTGCTGGAGAATAAAGAGGTCGCGCCAAAAGAGGTCGCCACGACGAATCCAACCATTAATCCCAATAGTATGGCGGCACTGGGGATTGAGGTTATCGATGTGCGTATTAAGCAGATCAACCTGCCGGTCGAGGTGTATGACGCTATCTATCAGCGTATGCGCGCAGAACGTGAGGCTGTAGCCCGTCGCCACCGCTCACAGGGTATGGAAGCCGCAGAGAAACTGCGTGCCACCACGGATTATGAGGTGACCCGCACCCTGGCTGAGGCGGAGAAGCAGGCTATTGCGCTTCGTGGTGAGGGAGATGCGGAGGCCACCAAGTTGTTGGGTGCGGCTTACAGCAGCGATCCCAGTTTTTATGCCTTCAGTCGCAGTTTGCGTGCCTATGAGAACAGCTTCAAGGATAACAAAGATATCCTGGTTCTGAAGCCGGATAGTGAGTTCTTCCGCTATATGCGTGCCCCCAGCGGCACCAGCAAATAAATCTCTCCTCTTTCAGCTCCCCCCTGTAAGGGGCGGGAGCTGTGTCTCGCCCCCCCCAAATCATGACTAAAGTAGCTGAAACAGAAGAGGTGAGATGCTACCATTGCCTTTTAATTAAGCAGGTGAAAAAAATGGGTAAAAACGTCGTCGTGCTCGGCACCCAATGGGGTGATGAAGGTAAAGGAAAGGTCGTCGACCTGCTGACTGAACAGGCCCGGTATGTTGTGCGCTATCAGGGCGGACATAATGCGGGTCACACTTTGGTGATCAAT
>JBOFSC010000477.1:0-16709 GCA_051651345.1 Enterobacteriaceae bacterium | reverse complement strand
ATCATTTGATCATGATCACAGCACACTTTCCACTCTTTTTTCTAAAAATACGTCATTTTTTTCTATCGTTATCAGTTGGTTGATCCTAAAGATCCTACGTATAAATGACTGATGGCAACAACGGCGAATATAACTCGGTTGGTTGTTGATTCTGCGGGCTGAGGTATCATCATCATGGCGTTCAATGCCACATTTGGTGGCTATTTTGACTTTCGCCCGGCTACTTGTATCGAGTTTAGAAAGAAAATGACCAATGAGCCGTTCATTGTGTCCTCGTCCATAATAGTCGGCGCTATCTATCATTGTTACACCACGCTCAACCACCGTCTGTAGCACTTGCAGTGATGCTTGATCATCGGTTGCGCCATAAAACTCACTCAACCCCATTGCGCCAAAACCTAAAGCGGAAACCGTTAATCCATCACCTAATAATCGCTGTTGCATAGCATACCTCCAGGTTAAAAGTGCTGAAAGTGTGGCATCAACAGTGGCCTGAAGAGAATTTTAATCTGCCTAATACAGAATAAGTATCATAAGCCGGTTATATCGGGGTGGTTCAGCTTTCTTTCGTATAAAGAAACATCATTTAATCCATTTATAATCAAAGAATTATATGTCATAAAATAGAGGCGAGGATGACCATCAAATCTGTTAACGACTCATACAATGACTTTCTGGATAAAGTGATTGTGGGGATCAGCGAAGTGGCTGAAATAACGGGTATCCCTGTCAGAAAATTACGCTACTGGGAATCCAAAGGCATCATTCAAACCGTGGACCCGGAAGCCAGCTCGCACCAGTTTAATCTGGGTAATATCAAAAAAATCGTACTGATTCAGGAGTTACTGGACGAAGGCTATACCCTGGATGCGGCGGCCAGAAAAGTGGTGGAACGGACAGCAAAAATCAAGACATTATTTGACCTGATTAAGCTGTAATAGTTATGCTGCCAAAGTTGCTGATGCACATACTGCCACTGGGCGCTCTAAACCCATAGCCTATCTCAGGAACAATATGGCTCACTGCGTGAGTTTGAGCAGAACCCGGGTTTTACCCTCTTCAAACAACAAGTTAAATATAATTAAGATATTTGTTACTCAGAATCGGCGACTTTACCGAGCTTCGGCAACAGACTAATGAAGATACCATTTCAAAATCTGTAAAAAAAAACACTTGCCACAAGGCAAGTGTAATTAATCTCAAACAGGTCTCAACAACTGGGCGATACCCCACTCAACGTGTTGTCCGATATCTGATGAAGAAGTTCGGTTCTGTCATCGGCAGCTGGACAAGAGGTATCATAATCATGCTCTGCATCATTCGATATGTTATGGAGAAAGATCTGCATAACCAGGTGAATGAGCATCTACATCCTACTAAAATGCATAATTCGTGCCAGAAATGTATTTCCCCTTATAAATTCGCATAATTTTGCTCCTCCCCCTGCCAGGGGGAGGTTTGGTTGGGGGTAATACACTGAAATTACAGGCGAGTTTGTGTTAACGTCTTGACCCCACCCCAACCCTCCCCTTGACAGGGGAGGGAGCTGAAATCTCTCCCGCACGCGGGCGAGGGAATAACTGTCGCAACCTGACGACAGTATAGAGAGGTGTCATTTATTAATAATAGAATCAATTGGTTATATGTCACAAAATAGAGACGGGTATCGAGGCCACTGACGTCAGAAAGCGACAGTACATGGGAAACAGTGGGTGAGAGACAGGCAAAAAAAACCCGCAGCTAAAGGATGCCACAGGTTTTAAACGCCCATCCACATTTCTGTGGACTCACAAAATTGGTCGGCGAGAGAGGATTCGAACCTCCGACCCACTGGTCCCAAACCAGTTGCGCTACCAGGCTGCGCTACTCGCCGAAAACTTCAGATGAGCAAGATAAGAGTGGTGCGAAGAGAGGGACTTGAACCCTCACGTCCTGGGGACACTAACACCTGAAGCTAGCGCGTCTACCAATTCCGCCACCTTCGCATCGTTTTTATCTCTCTTTTATCTCACTACAAGATAACTGGGGTGGCTAATGGGACTCGAACCCACGACAACTGGAATCACAATCCAGGGCTCTACCAACTGAGCTATAGCCACCATTTACCACTAATCGCAACGTACTGCTTCTGTAGCCCAAGGGCACCAGAAGTGGCGCGCCCGACAGGATTCGAACCTGAGACCTCTGCCTCCGGAGGGCAGCGCTCTATCCAGCTGAGCTACGGGCGCTATGCGCCGTTGCGGGGTGGGATAGTACGGATTTATCGCTACGCTGTCTAGTGCTTTTTGCGGCAATCCGGTCAACTGCCTGGACTTTGTCCATCATCCCCCTGCTCCCGGCAAAGAGTTGCACAATATTACAAACGGCCGCTGAAATAATAGAACAAAAAACGCAGCAGTTTCCCCTGTCTGCGCCAGCGTGTGGGCTGTGCCAGCAGACGATATAACCACTCCAGGCCCCATTTACGCCATAAAAGTGGCGCACGCTTCACACGCCCGCTAAAAACATCGTAGGTTCCGCCCACGCCTAAATAAAGGGCGTTGGGAGAGACCTGCCAGAGATCGCGGATCAGTAGTTCCTGGCGCGGTGAACCCATCGCCACCGTGACAATAGCAGCACCACTGGCACGTACCCGCTGCAGCAGCGCTTCTTTCTCCTGTGGGCTAAAATAGCCATCCTGACTGCCCACAATATTCACCTGCCAGGCCGCCAGACGCTTTTCCACCTCCGCCAACACCTCCGGCTTACCGCCGATCAGAAATACCGGCGTTCCCTTCTCCCCCGCCTGCTGCATCAGGGCCTGCCACAGATCCGCACCGGCAACACGCTCTATCTGTGCCCCCGGATATGTACGCCGAATAGCCCGCACGATATTGATCCCATCCGCATAGCGAAATTCGACCTGCTCAATCAGTGCCCGTAATTCCGGCTCCTGCTCCGCCGTGATCATTTTTTCCGGGTTAATCGCCACCATACGCCCGGTTTTAAGCGACTCTCCGGCATACAGGTACGCAAGGCAGTGTTGTAAATCGCTAAAACCTGCGATATCGATATCACGGATCAGATAGTGAGGAAGTTTATCTGTGTTCATGAGTTACTCTGTTGTCGTTGCACACGCGGTCTGATAACCCAGTGGTGGTCGCGTCTGGCGCGAATCAAGCCACAACTCTCCATCAGCCAGCACAGTAATTTAGCCAAAATAATGCAAATGGCAAAAAAGAGACCAAAAAAGACAATGCGCGACACGAAGGAGTCCAACCCTTCCCGCACCAGTACGATCAGATTAAAGATCGCACCAAAGCAGAATGCCTGTAGAATCGCTGCTTTATAGCGATTTGGCTCCGTCCGGCCGCGCGCATACAGCCAGTCAAACCATTTAACAATCCAGCCGATCACCACAGCGCCCAGCGGGATAAATCCTACGCCCCCCATAATCAGCAAAGAGCCGATCATGGTCGGGGAGATTACTATCTTCGAGTGATTTTGTAATACTTCCCAGGTCAAATAAGTGGCACTGTTGAGCACCAGTTTAGGCCGATTCGGCCACAACCAGTCAGGGATAAAGACATAAAAGTCACGCACTATCGGTGCCAGCCCCTGAAAATCAATCTTGTCATAATTTTGGATCAGCAGCGCCAGATTTTCCCATGGGGAGAAGGTATCCCGGGTTAAATAGAGGAAAGTATAGAAGGCTTCACTGCCATTGACATGCAGCCCGTAGCGTTTGAGCGCCAGCCAGAACATGCCAACAATCCCGCCCGCCCCGGCCAGCAGCAGCATCCACAGGGTAATCCAGCCCCTGGCAATCCCGATAAACAGAAACAGGGCAAAAGCGATCAGCATATTGGCCCGGGTCCCGCCGATAGCCACATAGTTGAGGGCACCAAACGCCAGGGTTACTATCAGAAACAGAACCCAGTTGCGCTGAGTCGGTGCCAGAAAATAGAGCACCAGCATGGCGGGAAAGAAGAAGTAGAAGAAACGCTTGAGCGCGACCAGCGACACCTGTTTGCCAAAAATTTCATTATAGGCGCTCAGTTTAAATAGCAGCAACCCGTTCTGGGCAACAAAAAGCGCCAGCGCGCCAAACGCGATCAGCGCCAGCAGAAACCAGGTCAGATGAGTCTCCACCCGGTTAAAAGTGATCAAACCCCGCTGCTGATGGTGTGTCACTGGCCAGAGGCGAGTTTTATAACAGAGGTAGTAGATGGCATAAAAAACCGTAGTCGACAGCAAAGCATAGAAAAGGTATTCCGCCTCCACCACCTGAACCTGAAACAGGTAGTGCAGCAGGCAGGTGAAAGGAAAACCAAAATAGAAGGTCAGCAAATATAAAATGGTAAACAGGACATTAAAGTTAAAGCGTTCCCGGCGGAACTCACGCCAGGCCAGAGTGCCAATAAACAGCAATGCCAGCACATAGAACAGCAAAAGACCGCCAAATTGTGTCAATGTCATGTCGGCTCTCCCGAGACTATCTGCAATGCCTGTTGCCAACCTTTAATATAGTTGGGGTTGAAGAAAGCCACTTCACGCTTATCCAGAGACTGTAATTGTTGTTGCGCCTCCCTGAGCGTCGTCTCATCTATTTTGTCATCATAAAATAGCACTGGAAGGCGCTGTTCCGACATATCCTGCCAGAATGGATTGTTTCTGCTCAGGATAACCGGAATATTATACTGCAACAGCAGACAGAGGGTACCGATACCCTGCTGACGGTTAAAGATAAAGTAGCCGGCATCGCAGCGCTGGATCAGGGCCAGATAGTCATCATAGGCCATCTGCTCCCTGAGCAGTTGCACCTGCCCCTCGGGGAACAGTTTTTCTGCCTCACTGCGGATCTGCTCAATATAGAGCTGATTATTGGCGGGATAGCCCAGGGGGATCACAATCCTGACCTGAGCGCCAAATTGCTGCGAAATGCGCTGTAATGCCTCGATATGGCGATTACTGCGATCCCCTGAGTTGCCCAACAGCAGGGTGACCGGTTCCCCGGTTTCTCTGTTATTCTGTGCCCGGGGGATCACCTGGTGGCACTCTGGCATCCGGGTGGGAAAATAGAGCAAGGTTGCGGCAATCTGCGGGTGACGCCGGGCAAAATAGTTGAGATCGCTGCGGGTGGCAAAAATATGACCGACCCGTCCCTGAGCCAGGCGGCGCAGACGATAGAGCAACTTTGCCCGCCAGCCCGTCGCCTCTTCATAGAGATCGGCGCCCCACACATGCCAGAACATCTGCTGCGATGACAGGCGTCCGGTTAACAGGGCCCACCAGATATGCTGATTAAACTGGCCGTGGAACAGGAAACGGTGCTGACGCTGCTGGCGTGCCTGCTGCAACAGTGCACGGGCAAGCTGTTTTCTGTCGTCATAAAAGTGAATCTCAAGCTCGGTGCAGTGCTGATAGGGGCGACGGTCTGCCGCCACCATCATAAACCGATGGCGCTCACCATGACCACTCAACGAACGGGCAAAAAAATTGACCACTGTCAGATTGTGATGGGGAATATCCGATCCCAGTACATGCGTAATATTGGTCATACCCTTCTTCTATACAGTAAAAACAGCAGGCAACACAGGCCAAAATAGACGACATAGGTCGCCATATAAGCCTGAGTGGCTCCCAGTGCGCCGTGAAGAGGGATCAGCCAGTGAGAAAAGAGCATCAACAGACCGAACTGACTCACCTCCGCCAAAATGTAAAAGCGCAATGAGGCTTTGGCTATCACCAGATAGCCAAAAACATAAGCGCCCACTTTCAATACATCTCCCGTCAACTGCCAGGCGAACAGATCACGCATTTCGCTAAATTGTGAGGAGAACAGTAACCAGATAGCCAGATCACGCAGTAGCCATACCAGCAGGCTGGCACAGGCCACCACCGGCAGGACAAAACGCAGGGTGCGCAAGATCTCCCGGCTAATCTCGCGCTTATCACCGAGGCGGGCCAGTGTGGGCAGCAGATAGACGGTAAAAGAGGCGGTAATAAATTGTAAGTAGGCATCGGAAATGGAGCTGACACCGCCCCAGATACCCACCTCTTTCCAGCTATAATCGTGGGCCAGCAGATTACGCATGATGATATAAGCCAGAGGTAGCGTGGCCGAGGTGATCAGCGCCATCAGGGTAAATTTACTCAGTTGCCCCACCAGATCCCAGCGCCAGCAGAAGAGAAAATCCTTTAGGGCCACCTGGTGGCGACGGATCAATAATAGCCCGGCAGGCAGGAGAACCATCGCAGGCACCAGCGCCAGCCCCACCAGTGCACCGGTATAGCCCCCCAGCCACAGGCAGACGATATATCCGACCACCCCCAGCAGTGTTCCCCCGATGATGCCCAGCGCATTGCCACGGGCATCACGAAATCCTTTCAGGATAGCCAGACAGAGGTTGCCGTAAGCGATACCTACCTGCAAAAAGGCCACCAGCCGTATCACCTGCTGATATTGGTCGTGACCAAACAGGGCGATACTGACAGGACGTGCCGCAAACAGAAATACCAACGCCAGCAGAGTGGAAAAGAGCAGTACCAGACTGGAAGAGGTGCCCAGAACCTGGCGTAACTCAGTTGGCTGGTGCTCATACTGGGCCACATATTTGGTGACGCCATTAAAAATACCCGCACCGGCCAATACCCCCAGTACCGTAATCAACTGGCGAAAGTTGCCCGCCTGGCCGAAGCCAGTTGGGCCATAGGCCAGCGCCAGCAATTTGACCACCAGCAACCCTGCGCCAATTTTGACCAGGGTTGAACCGGCGGTCCAGAGTGAAGTTTTAGCGAGTGACATGGCTCAGGCAAAGTAGCTGAGGATTGAGTTGATCACTGTGCGGTGATCGGCATCGCTCATATTGTAATAGAGAGGCAGACGCACCAGACGCTCACTCTCCTGAGTGGTAAAGCGATCTTCACCATGAAAACGGGCAAACTGCTGGCCCGCAGGGCAGGCATGCAGAGGGATATAGTGGAACACCGCCAGAATCTCGGCCTCTTTCATATAGTCGATAAAATCTGTGCGCTGACTGATATCTGCCAGTTTGATATAGAACATATGCGCATTGTGCTGACACGCTTCTGGTATCGTCGGTAACTGCAATTTTCCGGCTTGTGCCAGAGGCTGCAGAGCATCATAGTAACCCTGCCACAAGGCCAGGCGCCGCTGATTGATCAGCTCTGCGGCTTCCAGTTGCGCCCACAAATAAGCGGCCTGTAAATCAGACATCAGATAACTGGAACCGAGATCACGCCA
This sequence comes from Enterobacteriaceae bacterium, assembly GCA_051651345.1. Classification (GTDB taxonomy): domain Bacteria; phylum Pseudomonadota; class Gammaproteobacteria; order Enterobacterales; family JBOFSC01; genus JBOFSC01. Next base: position 9,463 of record JBOFSC010000477.1, on the reverse strand, counting down.
GGTATATTTATCCACCTGACCACGGAAAAACTGGCTGCGATTGGTGCCCTTCTCACGAATAATTTCCGCCCGCTCAATCAGCGCCGGATCGTTGATCAACACAGCACCACCTTCGCCCCCTGAGGTGTAGTTCTTGGTTTCATGAAAACTGAAACAACCGATATGACCAATGGTGCCCAGGGCCTGACCACGATAAGTGGACATCACCCCTTGCGCCGCATCTTCCACCACCCATAACTTATATTTACGGGCCAGGGTCATGATTTTATCCATATTGCAGGAGACACCGGCGTAATGTACCGGCACGATGGCCCGGGTTTTCTCAGTAATCGCCGCTTCGATCAGGCTGGCATCCATATTCATGGTGCCGGGCTCTAAATCGATCAGTACCGCTTTGGCGCCACGCAAAACAAAGGCATTGGCGGTGGAAACAAAGGTAAAACTGGGCATGATCACCTCATCCCCAGGCTGGATATCCAGCAACAGGGCCGCCAGCTCCAGGGAGGCGGTGCAGGAGGGGGTCAGCAGAGCTTTCGGCGTATTAAACCGATGTTCCATCCACTGCTGGCAGCGGCGCGTATAGCCACCATCGCCACACAGCTTGCCACTGCCCATGGCTGAGCGCATATAATCGATTTCCGTGCCAACAACGGGCGGAGAATTAAATGGAATCATGATACCCCCTGTAAAACCAATAACTCGAGCTCACCGGCAACGCACCACAACGAATATAGAGGCGTAATGCCTGGATATTACTTATTTGGGTCGCTATCCGTACCTGATTTATCTGGTGCTGCCGACACCAGTGTGTTGCGATGCCAATCAATTTTGTGCCAATCCCTTTGCCATGGTGTTCGGGACACACTGCCAGCAAACCGACTCTGGCCTCCCCCGGCTCGCCGTGGCGCAGGGTAACAAAGCCTTCCATCACGCCCTGCTCATCGATAGCCAGTAAACAGCAGTGATCATACGTGCCCAGGACAGCTTTATGGACCCACTCGGTATAGAGACGACCATTATCCTGCGCCTGATACCAGGGTGGACGAAAACGACTCAGGGTAAATACCTGTTCTGCCACTGTGCGTAACGCCCCGATATGCTGCTGCTGTGCCTGCTGCCACAATGGCTGCTCGCCGCACTCTTCGGCCATTGTGTTGCCGGGCGTCAGGGACAATTGCAGATCGATCTCCCCTTCTGCCAGCACAAAACCCAATGATGCCAGTTGATCCCTCGCCTGAGTCTCGCTGGTCGCCAGCTTCGCCTGCACCAGCGGGTAAGCGTTTAACAGCGCCTGAGTCACCACCTCACCGTGGGGGTCCAGGGTTAAGCGGGCACTGGCGACTGAGAAAAAATCATTCTCCCACTCAAGTGGGGTCATATTGCCGCGGACGCACATGCAATAGCTCCTGTAAATAGTGCCCATACCCGGTCTTGCCCAGACGTTCAGCTGCCTCGGCCAGGGCCTGATCACTTAACCAGCCGTTGCGCCAGGCGATCTCCTCCAGACAGGCAATTTTAAAGCCCTGACGTTTTTCCACCGTCTGCACAAACATACTGGCTTCAATCAGGCTGTCGTGGGTGCCGGTATCCAGCCAGGCAAAACCGCGACCCAGTAGCTCTACCTGTAGCTGACCCTGTTCAAGATAACGCTGGTTAATCGAACTGATCTCCAGTTCCCCCCGCGCCGAGGGTCGGATACTTTTGGCTATCTCCACCACCTGTGGGTCATAGAAATAGAGCCCGGTTACAGCCCAGTTAGATTTGGGTTTTTGCGGCTTCTCTTCCACAGAAATAGCGCGGAACTGGTCATCAAACTGCACCACGCCAAAACGTTCCGGGTCCATCACCTGATAACCAAAGACCGTCGCCCCCTGATTTTTGGCTGCCACCGATTTGAGTTTGGGGCTAAATGATTGACCAAAAAAGATATTATCCCCCAGCACCAGGCAACTGGAATCACCAGCAATAAACTGCTCCGCTATCAGAAAAGCCTGGGCCAAACCATCAGGGCTGGTTTGCTGTGCGTAGCGTAAATTGAGGCCAAACTCTTCACCATTTCCCAGCAGCCGCTGATAAGCAGGTAGATCTGTAGGGGTGGAAATCAGCAGAATATCCTGAATTCCCGCCAGCATCAGCACAGAAATAGGATAATAAACCATCGGTTTATCATAAATGGGTAACAGTTGTTTGGAGACACCACGAGTTATTGGATGTAATCGGGTGCCTGAGCCTCCGGCCAAAACAATACCTTTCATCTCTACTCCTCCTGTAACAGGCCCAGCCTTTCTCCGGCATAGGAGCCATCCTGGACCCGACGCCACCATGACGCATTATTCAGATACCAGAGTACGGTTTTGCGCAGGCCGCTTTCAAAGGTTTCCTGAGGACGCCAGCCCAACTCTCGCTCTATTTTACCGGCATCGATGGCATAGCGGCGATCATGTCCCGGTCTGTCGGTCACAAAGGTGATTAAATCACGATAGTGGGCTACACCGGCGGGTTTCTCTGCGTTCAGTTCCTGCAATAAATCACAGATGGTCTGCACCACTTGCAGATTTTTGCGCTCATTATGGCCGCCAATATTGTAGGTTTCCCCCACTTTACCCTCGGTCAGCACCTGATAGAGTGCTCTGGCATGGTCCTCTACATAGAGCCAGTCACGTACCTGCCCCCCATCGCCATACACGGGCAATGGCTTGCCCGCCAGGGCATTGAGGATCACCAGCGGGATCAGTTTTTCAGGAAAATGATAGGGACCATAATTATTAGAACAGTTGGTCACCAGGGTGGGCAGTCCATAAGTCCGTAACCAGGCCCGCACCAGATGGTCGCTACCCGCTTTAGAGGCGGAGTAAGGACTGCTGGGGGCATAAGGGGTCGTCTCATGAAACAGGCCGCCACTCTCCAGATCACCATACACTTCATCGGTGGAAATATGGTGCAGACGGAAAATAGCCTGACGCGAGTCACTCAGTTGCGACCAGTAACGGCGCGCCACCTCCAGCAGGGTATAGGTGCCAATAATATTGGTTTCAATAAAAGCCGCCGGGCCGTCAATGGAGCGGTCCACATGACTTTCCGCCGCCAGATGCATCATCATATCTGGCTGGTACTCCTGTACCACCTGTTGCAGCGCATCCCCATCACAAATATCCACCTGGGCAAAACGATAACGGGGATCTTGTGCCACTGGTGCCAGAGAATCCAGATTACCGGCGTAGGTCAGTTTATCCACCACCAGCACGCTGTCTGCGGTGTGTTCAATAATATGCCGTACAACAGCAGAACCGATAAAACCCGCGCCACCGGTGACCAGAATACGCCTCATCTCCAGACTCCCTTAACATCCACCACCCACTTCTGCTGGATCTTCTCGGCAGGAACCTGTTTGAATTGCTGATGATCCACCAGCAGCACCAGAACATCCGCCTGACTTAATGCCGACTCCAGTGACACCAGTTGTACCTTGTCCTTCAGTGAGTCGTTGTGTAATGACGTCGGTAACTGCTCGATATTGGGTTCGACGACCAGGGTGCGGCCTTTGTGCCACTGGGACAGCTGTTTTGTAATAGACATGGCCGGGCTTTCACGCAGATCATCGATATCTGGTTTAAAGGAGAGGCCAAGACAAGCAATGGTCACTTCATCTGCCCGTTTACCACTCTCCGTCAGACACTCCGCCAGGGCGCTCTTCACCTTGTCGATAACCCAGAGAGGTTTGCCATCATTGATCTCTCGCGCCAGACGGATCATCCGCGCCTGCTGCGGGCTCTGAGCCACAATAAACCAGGGGTCAACGGCGATACAGTGTCCGCCCACGCCCGCACCTGGCTGCAGAATATCCACCCGCGGATGGCGGTTGGCGAGGCGTATCAGTTCCCAGACATTGATTTTCTGTTGATCACAGATCAGAGACAGCTCATTGGCAAAGGCAATATTGACATCGCGGAAGCTGTTTTCGGTTAGCTTACATAATTCAGCAGTACGGGCATTGGTGACCACGCACTCTCCCTGTAAAAACAGCTTATATAACTCACTGGCCCGGGCTGAGCAGCGAGGCGTCATACCGCCGATCACCCGATCATTTTTCAGCAGTTCCACCATCACTTTACCGGGCAGAACACGCTCCGGGCAGTAGGCGATCTGGATATCCGCCTGCTCTCCTGCCTGTTGGGGGAAAGTGAGATCAGGGCGCTCCTGGGCCAGCCACTGAGCCATCTGCTCTGTGGTGCCCACCGGGGAGGTGGATTCGAGAATCAGCAGGTTGCCTTTTTGCAGCACCTTCGCCACTGCCCGGGCCGCCGCTTCCACATAGCTTAAATCCGGCTGATGCTCACCTTTAAATGGCGTGGGCACCGCTATCAGAAAAGCATCGGCCGGTAGCGGTGTCGTCACCGCCTGCAGATAGCCCTGGGCCACCGCCTCACTGACTGCGATATCCAGATCCGGCTCCACAATATGGATCTCACCACGATTAATGGTCTCCACCGCATGTTGATTGACATCCACACCAATGACTTTTTTCCTGGCAGAAGCAAAAGCTGCGGCTGTTGGCAGACCAATATAGCCCAGCCCAACCACCGAAATAACATCAAAACTCATAATTTCACCTGATTCTCTTTTAATGCTGCCACAATGCGCTGGCAGGCCTGACCATCACCATAAGGATTATGGGCTCGGGCCATGGCATGATATGCCTGTTCATCACTCAGCAGGCGGGTTACTTGTTCAATAATGGTCTCGCTGCAGGTGCCCACCAGGCGTACCGTACCAGCGTCCACCGCTTCCGGGCGCTCTGTGGTATCGCGCATCACCAGAACCGGTTTGCCCAGAGAGGGAGCCTCCTCCTGGATACCCCCTGAATCGGTTAAAATAAGATAACTGCGGTTCATCAGATAGACAAAAGGTTGATAGTCCAGCGGCTCTATCAGGCTGACACTGTCCACATCCCCGAGAATACGCCGCACAGGTTCGCGCACATTGGGATTAAAATGCATCGGATAGACCACATGTACCTCGGGATGGGCCCGGGCAATGCCCGCCAGTGCGGTACAGATGCGCTCAAAACCCTCGCCAAAGCTCTCACGGCGATGACCTGTCACCAGTACGATCTTCTTGTCTGTCTGTTGCAGAAAGGGATAACGCCGGATCATGGTGTCGTGTAACTGCTGGTCATGCAGGATATCATCACGCACCGTCAGTAATGCATCGATCACGGTGTTACCGGTGACAAATATCTGTCCGGCAGGAATGGATTCGCGCAGCAGGTTGTCACGGGCCCGCTCCGTCGGGGCGAAGTGATAGAGTGCCAGATGGCCTGTCAGGGTACGGTTGGCCTCTTCCGGCCAGGGGGAGTAGAGCTCTCCGGTGCGCAGACCGGCCTCCACATGCCCCACAGGAATACGCTGATAGAATGCGGCCAGACTGGTCGCCATCGTCGTTGTCGTATCCCCATGCACCAGAACCACATCCGGTTTAAAACCAGACAGTACGGGTTTCATTCCCTGCAAAATGCGACAGGTGATATCACTGAGATCCTGTCCCGGCCGCATAATATCCAGATCGAAATCCGGCGTAATCTGAAACAGCTTCAATACCTGATCAAGCATCTGCCGATGCTGGGCAGTGACGCACACTTTTGTTTCAAACGCGGCATCCTGCGCCAGGGCCCGTACCAGGGGAGCCATCTTGATCGCTTCAGGTCTCGTACCAAAAACCGTCAATACTTTCACTGCATTTCTCTTTAGTTAAACAACAAATAGTTAGACAATGAATATATACCCTGTTATCGCGGCTGACGGGCGACTCTGCGCCCCAGCACCACTCCTGCGCCCGCCACAATCCCAACACTACCCCACAGCAGCAGCAGGAACAGACGACGCGGACTGTCCCGGGTAATAGGCTCCTCAGGTGTCTGTAAGTAGCGGTAGATTTGGAAATTATTCTGTAACTCCGGCCCTGACTGCAACTGTGCCAGCAGTTGGCGATTTTGCTGGTAAGCAACATCAAACTGTGGCCCCGATGAGGTCAATGCACTTAACCGTGCCTGTAACAGAGGCTTACCCAGCAGAAACAGCTGCGGCTCGGTCACGCTGTCCAGCGGTACACCGGCTAACTGATTCTGAGTAATATGTTGCTGCTGCGCCATCTCTATCGCCTGTTTCAGGCTGTTGATGGCATTCTCTTTGGTCTGCTGCGCCAGCACTTTTTGCTGTTCAAGCTGCTTGTGTAAGGTATCCGACCACATGCGCCAGTTATCACTGAGAGCTTCATTAAGCTGCTGCACCACTTTCTGGTCAACAAAAGCAACATAACTACGCAGGAGCTGGCTGGCATCTGCCGCTGTTTCAGCGGTCAAACTGAGGGTATCCCAGGAGGGTTTCTTCTCATCACCCGGAGTGAACTGAATCTGCCCGATCAACTCCTCCAGCAGAACGCTATCAGCCCTCGGATCTTTCTTCTGTCTTTGATGATAGTAGGGCGACTGTAACCAGAAAGCCCGCTGCATATCATAGGCGCCCAGTTGCAGGGTAAATTCGCTATAGACCCGACTGACGATGCTGTCTGCCAGAGGCGCAGCCATCTGTGCGGAGGCGCTTTTATCCAGGGAGTTCAATAGATATTGCTGCTGGTAATAACGTCCCAGCATATTGATGGTTGGCTTATCCATGATGGCCACGCTGCGCCACTGTTGCTGTACCAGGCTTGAGTAAAGTAATGCGCCCAGAGCAAACAGCAGAGCAACAGCGATGATCATGATTTTGCCTTGCCAGATGACCTGACATAACCCGCGAAGATCCAGTTCGTTTTCAATGGCCAATTCGCTGTCAATTGGTCGTCCAGTCTGTCCAGAATTGTGTTTCATCAATAATCACCGATGATATCATTAAAAAAATAGGTCTTTTTACTACTCTGCATGGCGTCTGAATCTGCGTTTAAGGCGCCGGATATACCGGGCAACACGCCAGGCCCGTTTTATGCTGTATCCATATAGCATGAATGCAAGCAAGAAAAGTGCCAACATTAACCATTCTGGCAGATGTAATACGGCATCTCCCACGACGCCGATCGCTGCCAGCAGTGCGGAAGCCAACGTAATGATAATAAAAGATTGGCGCGCACTAAAACCGCCCCGCATCAACAGATGGTGGATATGTTGCCTGTCGGCGGCAAATGGGCTCATTCCTTTGCGCAGGCGTCGATACATGATGGCAATCATATCCATCAGCGGCAGGGCAATAATCCATAACGCCGTCACCGGATAAATAGGATCGGCGATAGTCTGCGTCCCCTGTAACAGGAGCCAGATAATCGTAAAGCCGAGCAGGGTGCTACCGGCATCGCCCATAAACACCTTGCGCTTACGCCCGAACAGCTCCAGATTCAACATACAGTAGGGCAGAAGCGCGGCGATAATCGCCACACACCAGGCGGCCATTGCCGGTTGCCCATGCATCATCAGTAGTACCGCCATGGCGGCAAACGAGACACAGGAGACGCCCCCCAGCAGACCATCGATACCATCGACCATATTGAAAGCGTTGATAGCCGCCCAGACCGCCAGCAGAGTGATCACATAACCGAACAGACCCAGGCTAAACTCCCACGGCCCCAGCAGATGACCGAGATGGCGCAGATAAAGATTGGCACCAAACATCATCAACAGGGCGATCAGGGCCTGGATGCTCGCCCTGAATTTGACACTGATATCGAATCTGTCATCCAGAGCCCCCACCAGCACCAGAATACCGGCACAAGTGAGATAGAAAAAAGTATGAGTTATATAGTGTTGCGCTATCAGCAACAGATAAAAGCAGATCCCAGCATAGACAGAAATGCCCCCCACCAGAGGGATGGCACCTTGATGACGTTTTCGATAATTGGGCTTATCCACCAACCCTATTCGTTCTGCAATTTTGCGCATCACCAGCAGAAAAAGCAGTGAGAACAGGAATACGGCCAGATAAGCACCACCAGTATTGAGCCAACTCACCATAGATACCCTTGTGTTTCTCCTCAATGAATTGCAGATATACCGGCGCTATCCCTGACTTCAGCCCACAGGCTGATAGCATTCTACAATCAGATTTTCTGGGTATATATCCTATCCGTTGTATGTAAAAAACGCCACGGAAACAGTGGCGTTATAGATCAATTTAACTTAAAGACGCTGCAACTATGAGCGACGCATCATATCAAAGAATTCATCATTGGTTTTGGTCATCGCCAGTTTGCTGATCAAAAACTCCATGGCATCGGTTTCACCCATCGGATGCAGGATTTTGCGCAGGATCCACATCTTCTGTAACTCTTCAGACGTGGTCAGCAACTCCTCCTTACGGGTACCGGAGCGATTGTAGTCGATGGCCGGGAACACACGCTTCTCAGCAATCTTACGTGACAGATGCAGCTCCATATTACCGGTACCTTTAAACTCTTCGTAGATCACTTCATCCATCTTCGAGCCGGTATCGATCAGTGCAGTGGCAATAATGGTCAGGCTGCCGCCCTCTTCCACATTACGGGCTGCACCGAAAAAGCGCTTGGGACGGTGCAGGGCGTTAGCATCCACACCACCCGTCAATACCTTACCAGAGGCAGGGACCACGGTGTTATAAGCGCGCGCCAGACGGGTGATTGAGTCCAACAGGATGATCACATCCTTTTTGTGCTCCACCAGGCGCTTGGCCTTCTCAATCACCATCTCAGCCACCTGTACGTGACGTGAAGCAGGCTCATCAAATGTGGACGCCACGACTTCACCTTTCACCAGACGCTGCATCTCGGTGACCTCTTCCGGACGCTCATCGATCAACAGGACCATCAGCACACACTCGGGATAGTTATAGGCGATGCTTTGAGCAATGTTTTGCAGCAGCATGGTCTTACCCGCTTTCGGCGGTGCGACGATCAAACCCCGCTGTCCCCGCCCAATAGGCGCAGCCAGATCCAGAACGCGTGCGGTCAGGTCTTCGGTAGAACCGTTACCGCGTTCCATTCTTAAACGGGAGTTGGCATGGAGAGGTGTGAGGTTTTCAAACAGGATTTTATTGCGGGCATTTTCAGGTTTGTCGTAGTTGACTTCGTTGACTTTCAGCAAGGCAAAGTAACGTTCGCCTTCTTTCGGTGGCCTGATCTTGCCGGAGATAGTGTCGCCAGTTCGCAGGTTAAAGCGGCGAATTTGACTGGGAGAGACATAAATGTCATCGGGCCCGGCAAGATAGGAGCTGTCTGCGGAGCGCAGAAAGCCAAAGCCATCCTGCAGGATTTCCAGCACACCATCGCCGAAAATGTCTTCGCCACTCTTCGCATGCTGTTTCAAAATCGCAAAGATAATATCTTGCTTACGCATTCTGGCCAGGTTTTCCAGGCCCATGTTTTCGCCGAGGGCTATTAATTCAGAAACTGGCGTATTCTTTAGTTCGGTAAGATTCATAGTGGTGGGTTCTTAGACTCGGGGTAT
>JBOFSC010000476.1:0-7447 GCA_051651345.1 Enterobacteriaceae bacterium | reverse complement strand
GAAGAGATAGCCGCTCACCATGGTGCCCACCAAATAACTCACCAGCACCGCTTTGCGCCCTGCGCGGTCAATCAGCCAGGCGGCGGAGTAGTAGCCGGGCAGTTGTGCCAGGCTCATTGCCAGCACATAGCCAAAGCTTTTGACCAGGGTAAAACCTTTCAGAACCACCACACTGGGTAACCAGAGGAACATGCCGTAATAAGAGAACACAACGCAGAACCAGAGCACCCACAGCACCAGAGTCTGTCTGCGGCAACAAGCAGCAAACAGCAGGTTAATTTTATGCCAGATACTTTGCTGGCGTTCATCCTGGGTTAGTCGGGTAAAGCTTTGTGAATCCGGTATCTTAATGCGTAAGTAGAGAGCGTAGAACGCGGGCAGGGCGCAGAGCAACATCACACCACGCCAGCCAATATTGGGATGGGGGATAAGAAAAAAGGCCAGCACGGCGGCGGCGATCCAGCCGAAAGCCCAGAAGCTCTCCAGCAGGACAATCACCCGTCCCCGCTCCTGAGGCGGTACGCTTTCGCTCACCAGAGTTGAGGCTACCGGTAATTCTCCGCCTAATCCCATGCCGATCAGGAAACGCAATACCATCAGGCTGAGCAAGCCCCAGGCGAAGGCACTCAGGCCACTGGCGACACTAAACAGCGCCAGGGTCAGAATAAAGGCGGATTTCCGCCCTTTTTTATCCGCATAGATACCAAACAAAAAAGCACCCACCGCCATACCGATGGAGTTGATACTGCCGATCCAGCCCAGTTGGGTCGCCGTCAGGTTCCAGTCCTGTTTCAGGGCGGCCAGAATAAATGAAAGTAGGCCGACATCCATGGCGTCAAACATCCAGCTCAGACCAACGATAAATAGTAACTTATTACGGGTTATGGACTGAGTAGCGGTTGTGGCGATATTCATAAGCAGAAACTCTTTTTGAGATCTTAACCTAATGGCAATATGGCGTCATAACGACTTAAGCTCAGCCGCTTTAAATTCAGTACGCCACTGCTCGACAGGCAGATAGCGGCCGATCATCACCAGCAATGTCTGCGGGGTTTCATCAGGTTGCCAGGGGGAGCCATAATCGAAACCTGCCACTTTATGGACGCCTTGTATAATCAGGCGTCGGGGCTCACCAGCGATGGCGATAATACCCTTATAACGCAGCAGATCATTGCCATGTCGCTCGATACACTGCTTCATAAATGCGCCAATCTGTTTGATATCCATCTCTCCCCCTTCAAAAACATAAGAGGAGATATTGTCATTCCAGGATTGAGGCAGTAATTCACTGCGACCTTGTAACAGCGTTGTTTGCCCGGCTGCGCTCTGTGTCAGCGGACGAACAGATTTGATAAAAGCCCCATCAACGGTCAGATTTTCACTCATGTTGAAGGCGCGGATATCCAGCCAGTGCGCTTTATCCAACTCACCCTGTCTGGCTGAGTGGATTAAAGCTTTGGCATTGATTTTGCGCAGGCGATCCAGTAACTGCTCCTGTGCCTGATTATCGATAAGGTCAGATTTGGTTAAAATCAGACGATCGGCAAAGCCCACTTGGGAGACGGCAACAGGATGCTCATTTAACTGCTGTTGGGCATGGACGCTATCGACCAGGGTGATCACAGCATCCAGCAACAGGCGCTCCCGCAGGTTTTCATCGACAAAAAAGGTCTGGATCAAGGGGGCAGGATCGGCAAGCCCGGTGGTTTCCAGAATAATACGCTCAAAGTGGATGTCACCACGTTGTCGCCGTGACAGGAGATCGGACAGCGCCTGGGTCAGTTCCCCTCGCACATTACAGCAGACACAGCCATTACTTAACTCAATAATTTCAATATTATCCGGTTGATTTAGTAACGCGCTGTCGATATTGACTGCGCCAAACTCATTTTCAACAATCGCGATGCGCTCTGTGGGGTAATGGGTTAACAGATGGTTGAGCAATGTCGTTTTGCCCGAACCCAGAAATCCCGTTAACAAAGTCACGGGGATGGGGGCTGGAATCATGTCAGTCATCTTATCCTGTCTCAACAGCGTATTTTAATTCAGCATTCATTTAGCAGCAGCGACCCTGGCCCTGACCATAGCGCGCTTCCTGGCGTTCACGAAAAAAGGCTTCATAACTCATGGGTTCTTGTTCCGGATGTACCAGACGCATATGCTGTACATAATTATCATAGTCAGGCATCCCCACCATAAGGCGAGCTGCCTGGCCCAGATAACGCCCCACTTTCGCCAAATCTTCAAACATAGAGTGCCTCTTTACAGGGGATTCCCTTCCCCTTTTGGGTATCAGGGTTTCACATTGGCAGGCAAAGGTTGATAAGGAACTTCAGCCGAAGTGGGCTGTTTTTCCTTCCATGCCTGTATCACCGCCCGAATACCAAAAAATAGAATACTGAACATGACAAAGATAAACAGTGATGTCAATAAAGCATTGAGCTGGCCGTTAAATACCAGCCTGTTCATCTCTTCCATCGTTTTAGCCGGAGCCAGTATCTGATTTTCTGCTAATGCTGTTTTATATTTATTCGCCAGTGCCAGAAAACCGATTTTCGGATCACTATGGAAGATCTTTTGTAATCCCGCAGTGGATGTTGTCACCAGCAAAAACAGCGCAGGGACACCTGCAACCCAGGCATATTTTTGGCGTTTCATACGGAATAAAACCACAGTACATAACATTAAAGCCATCGCGGCCAGCATCTGATTTGCAATACCAAACAGCGGCCACAGGGTATTGATGCCGCCGAGGGGATCAACAACACCCTGATAGAGGAAGTAGCCCCATGTGGCGACACAGAGGACGGTGGCCGTGATATTGGCGACCAGAGAATCGGTACGTTTCAGCGAAGGCGCAAAGGTACCAAGCAAGTCTTGTAACATGAAGCGGCCAGCTCTCGTTCCCGCATCCACCGCCGTCAGGATAAACAGGGCTTCAAACAGGATAGCGAAGTGATACCAGAAAGCCATGCTGATACTGCTCACCGTCTGGCTCAGGATGTGCGCCATGCCGACAGCCAGTGTTGGTGCTCCTCCTGCACGGGATACAATAGAGTTTTCTCCCACATCCTGGGCATATTGCGTCAGCATCTGTGGTGTAATTTCAAAACCCCAACTGCTGACTGTTGCGGCAGCCGCTTCCACTGTAGGTCCGCCCAACACAGCAATCGGGCTGTTCATGGCAAAGTAGAGACCCGGATCAATCACTGCCGCCGCGATCAGCGCCATGATGGCGACGAATGATTCCATTAACATACCGCCAAAGCCGATAAAGGGAATATGGGTTTCATTTTCCAGCATTTTTGGGGTCGTTCCGGAAGAGATCAGGGCGTGAAAACCGGATACGGCACCGCAGGCAATGGTAATAAATAGAAAGGGGAATAGCTTGCCTGACCAGACAGGCCCCGAGCCATCGATAAATAGCGTCGTTGCCGGCATATGCAGTTGAGGTGCAATAAATACGATACCGATGGCCAGGCCGACAATCGTGCCTATTTTCAGAAAGGTGGAGAGATAATCCCGTGGAGCCAGCAGTAACCACACTGGCAGAATAGCGGCGATACTGCCATAGATGATTAGCCCCCAGGTTAACTGCTTACCATCAAGATCAAACCAGGGTGCAAGCTCAGGATTACGGGCAATATCCCCTCCGTAAACAATCGCAGCCATCATCAGGACAAAGCCGATAATGGAGATCTCGCCAATTTTACCCGGTCGTAAATAACGCAGGTAAATGCCCATAAATAGCGCGATAGGCATGGTCGCGGCGACAGTGAATGTTCCCCATGGGCTATGGGTCAGGGCTTTGACCACGATAAGTGCCAATACGGCCAGGATGATAATCATGATCATAAAGGTGCCGAACAGGGCAATAACACCGGGAATATTGCCCAGTTCCTGTTTGATTAAGTCCCCAAGAGAACGCCCATCGCGGCGGGTAGAGACAAACAGTACCAGCATATCTTGCACTGCACCGGCAAGTACCACTCCTGCCAGTATCCACAACATGCCGGGTAGATAACCCATCTGCGCGGCCAGAACAGGTCCAACCAACGGACCCGCGCCAGCGATAGCAGCAAAGTGATGTCCATAGAGAATATATTTATTCGTCGGTACATAATCCAACCCGTCGTTATGGCGGTAAGCGGGCGTCATACGACTGGCGTCTACGGCGATGACTTTGCCTGCGATATAGCGGCTGTAGAAACGATAAGCGATGAGATAAACGGAAACGGCTGCAACCAGTATCCATAATGCATTGATTTTTTGACCATTATTCAGGGCAATAACCCCCAGAGCCGTTGCGCCTGCCAGCGCAAACAGACCCCAAATAAGGTTTGAAGTGATTCGAGCCATAAGATCACCACTCAATGGTTGTAATGAAAAGTTTGTAAACGGAACGTTATTTATGTAGCACCATTTCTGCGCTGGAGACAGAAACGCAGTGCGATTTTGTGATCCTGATAGAGTTCAATTTCCGTGCTATATCACTTATGGGAGATAAGGTGGGAAAGGGGGGGAAATTCCCCCCTGTTTTAGATTATGACTGCGCGTTGGCAGGCAGAGATTGATAAGGGACCTCAGTTGACGTGGGATCATTGTCGCGCAGCGCTTGTCTGGCGGCACGAATACCGAAAAACAGAATACTGAACATCACAAAGATAAATAATCCAGTCAGCATGGCATTAAGCTGGCTGTTAAATACCAGTTTGCTCATCTCATCGATAGACTTGGCTGGCGCCAGAATATTATTATCGGCGATAGCGGTTTTGTATTTATTCGCCAGTGCCAGGAAGCCGATACGCGGATCATCATGGAAAATTTTCTGAATACCCGCTGTGGTGGTGGTGACCAGGACAAACAGCGCCGGTACACCCGCAACCCAGGCATACCTCTGACGCTTCATGCGGAATAGCACCACAGTACAGAAAATCAATGCGATAACGGCCAGCATCTGGTTGGCAATACCGAACAGAGGCCACAGGGTATTGATACCACCGAGGGGATCGACCACGCCCTGATAGAGGAAATAACCCCAGGTGGCGACACAAAGAACGGTGGCCGTGATATTGGCGACCAGAGAGTCTGTGCGCTTGAGTGAAGGTACAAAAGTCCCCAGCAGATCCTGCAGCATAAAACGTCCGGCCCGTGTTCCGGCATCCACCGCAGTCAGGATAAACAGTGCTTCAAACAGAATAGCGAAGTGATACCAGAAGGCCATGCTGATCAGGCCAAAAGCCTGGCTCAGAATATGTGCCATGCCCACCGCCAGGGTGGGTGCGCCACCGGCACGGGAGACAATGGTGTTTTCGCCCACATCCTGTGCGTATTGCGCCAGCATCTGCGGTGTAATCTCAAATCCCCAACTGCTGACGGTTGCCGCCGCAGCCTCAACGGTTGGCCCGCCCAGCACGGCCAGCGGACTGTTCATGGCGACAAAAGATTCCATTAACATGCCACCATAACCGATAAAGGGAATATGGGTTTCATTCTCCAGCATCTTGGGCGTGGTACCGGAGGCAATTAGAGAGTGGAAACCGGAGATCGCGCCACAGGCAATGGTAATAAAGAGGAAGGGAAACAGTTTGCCTGACCACACCGGCCCGGGACCATCAATAAACTGCGTGGTTGCCGGCAGTTGTAATTGTGGTGCGATAAAAACGATACCGATGGCGAGGCCGACAATCGTACCGATTTTAAGAAATGTCGACAGATAATCCCGTGGTGCCAGCAGTAACCACACCGGCAGAATAGCGGCGATACTGCCATAAATCAGCAGAGCCCAGGTTAACTGGATGCCATCGAGATCAAAAACAGGACCCAGGGTTGGGTGACGGGCGATCTCTCCACCATAGATAATGGCGGCCATCATCAGCACAAAGCCGATCAGCGAGATTTCACCGATCCTGCCAGGGCGAAAATAGCGGGAATAAATACCCATAAACAGCGCGATGGGAATGGTGGCTGCAACGGTAAAGGTACCCCACGGGCTATGCATCAACGCTTTGATCACGATCAGCGCCAGCACCGCCAGCAGGATGACCATAATCATAAAGGTACCAAACAGGGCGATAATACCCGGCACCGTTCCCAACTCCTGCTTGATCAGATCGCCCAGGGAGCGGCCATCACGGCGGGTGGAGATAAACAGTACCATCATATCCTGCACGGCACCGGCCAGCACCACACCAGCCAATAACCAAATCATCCCTGGCAGATACCCCATCTGGGCAGCCAGAACAGGGCCGACCAGTGGACCAGCACCGGCAATGGCGGCAAAATGGTGTCCATAGAGCACATATTTGTTGGTGGGAACATAATCCAGCCCATCGTTATGGCGATAAGCGGGAGTCATGCGGCTGGCATCACCTGTAACACTTTGCGCGCAATATAGCGGCTGTAGAAACGAAACGCGATCAGATAAACGGAGACAGCTGCCACCAATATCCATAATGCATTAATTTTCTCGCCATTATTTAAGGCAATCACGCCTAAAGCGGTTGCGCCCGCCAGCGAAAACAGACCCCAAACAAGGTGGGAGGCTATCCTGGGCATAAAATCTCCATTAAATTTGAGTAGTTAGTAAGTCAAAGAGTTATCGTTATCTATGTAGCACACATTTTAACTGTGGCGATAGAAAATGGGATCATTTTTGTGATCATCGTGGAGAGAAATAACGACCTCTTTCTTACTCATTAGAATCAATACTTTATTAAATTATTGATTTTACTATTGACTCGTTGTTATCTTAACAGTAGAAAATTTTTCTGAAATCATGAGAGATGAAATGAATATTAGGGATTTGGAGTACCTGGTTGCTTTGTCAGAGCATCGCCATTTCAGAAAGGCGGCGGACTCCTGCCATGTCAGCCAGCCAACCTTGAGTGGGCAGATCCGCAAACTGGAAGATGAGTTGGGTGTGATGCTGCTGGAACGCACCAGCCGTAAGGTGTTGTTCACTCAGGCAGGATTGTTGCTGGTACAACAGGCCCTTAAGATTCTGCAGGAAGTTAAGGTGTTAAAGGAGATGGCCAGCCAGCAGGGAGATAGCATGTCCGGGCCACTTTATGTCGGTCTGATCCCAACGGTGGGGCCCTATCTGTTACCGCATATTATCCCTATGTTGCATCGGACTTATCCCGATTTAGAGATATACTTGCACGAGGCACAGACGCAACCTCTGCTGGAACAACTGGAAAATGGCAAGCTGGATTGCGCTATTTTGGCGCAAATCAAAGAGACGGAGCCTTTTATTGAATTGCCGCTGTTTGATGAAGCGATGCGTCTGGCGGTGTATACGCAGCACCCGCTGGCGCAGAAAGAGCGTATTGCCATGGCGGAGCTGACCGGTGAAAAGCTGTTGATGCTGGAGGATGGTCACTGTCTGCGCGATCAGGCACTGGGTTTCTGTTTCCAGGCGGGAGCGGAAGAGGATACCCATTTC
>JBOFSC010000475.1:0-1514 GCA_051651345.1 Enterobacteriaceae bacterium | reverse complement strand
CAGACGATCGGCCAGATAACCGGAGGCACCCCCGCTGCGCCAGCGTTGTTCTACCTGGTAACGCA
Organism: Enterobacteriaceae bacterium; assembly: GCA_051651345.1. Taxonomy (GTDB): domain Bacteria; phylum Pseudomonadota; class Gammaproteobacteria; order Enterobacterales; family JBOFSC01; genus JBOFSC01. The sequence continues at coordinate 1,449 of JBOFSC010000475.1, read as the reverse complement.
GCACCGCAACGGTGAGATGGGCTTCATCTCCTACCTCTTCCTGTGCCGAGGCCAAGGAATAGAGGCGTGGTGTCAGGGGGCGTAATACTTGCTGTAACTGTTCCGCACTGAGGCTGGCCGGGAACTGGCGGGCCATATCCACAATGGGCGTGGTACGCAGATAATTCTGTAACGGCTTCTGCTCGCTTAATAGGGTTTCCAGTTCGGGGGAATCGGTAAATTGTCCATAACGGCTAAGCACGCCTTTGCTGTTTTGCGTCAGCTCGTAGTGATGTCTCAGGGCCTGGGCTAGGGGCATTGTCTCTTGTTGCACGGTGACCGGTTGCTCTCCCTTGAGGTTGAGCACATCGAGTAATTCCTGCACCAGTGCCGGATCATTCTCATGCCAGATACCCAGGGCATCACCGGGCTGGTAGCGGAGTCCGGAACCCTGCAGATCTAACTCCAGATGCAGGATCTCTTTGTCAGACAGGCGACCGGTGATACGTTGTCGGGTCAGCAAGGGAGAGGAGAACGGTTGCTCTTTGCTGTAAGCAGAGAGTTGTGGCACAGCCGTTGTCGTGCTGGCTGTTGCCGTCTGCAACCCGGAATCCGGGCTCTTTTTGCTTTTAAGCTGTTGTAGCAGTGCACTGCGCCACTGCTCTGCCTGGGGCTGAAAATCCAGATCCACATCCTGACGCGGCAGTAATCGCTGAGCACCAAGCTCTGCCAGGCGTTCATCAAAGGCGCGGCCCGCTTCACAGAACTGCTCATAAGAGCTGTCCCCCAGAGCAAAAACGGCAAATGAGAGTTGCTCAAGGCGCGGTGCTCTTTTGGAGAACAGGAATTGGTGCAGGGCCTGAGCCTCTTCCGGTGGCTCTCCCTCGCCCTGGGTGGAGATCACCACCGCCAGCAGGCGCTCCTGATCCAGTTGTTTGAATTTATATTCGCCGGCGCTTTGTAGATTGACAGCCCATCCTTCAGCCTGCAACTCATCGCGGAGTTGTTCTGCGACTTTGCGTGCATTGCCGGTCTGGGTGGCGGAGATAATGGTGACGCCTCGGCTGTCAGGGGCCGAAAGTGTCTGTACAGCAGCAGGGGCAATGCCCTGCGCCATCTGAGCCACAGCCCATAAGTAGCCAGAGAGCCAGTTTAGCTGCTGAGGCGAAAGCGAGGCGATCAACGCCTGCAATTGCGTAAGTTGTGTGCCAGTCAGGGGCAGGGGTATTTCTGCTGGTCTGTTGACGGTTGTCACAATGTTGTGTCCTTTGCTCTATGATGATGACGTCCAGAGTGTATCCGTAGCGGACATTTTTTTATTACAGTACATTTACCAGCAAGATAACCAGACATCAGTTTTGCAACAAGATAGAATCCATATATTAAATAACTAAAAAAATAAAGAGAAGTTAATGTATCAATAATGCAACATGGTCGGTTTGGGTGCCATATGGTATTCATATCCCTTAT
>JBOFSC010000474.1:0-1726 GCA_051651345.1 Enterobacteriaceae bacterium | reverse complement strand
TTTTGCGACTCATGGTCAACGAGCTCATCCCAGGCGAGATCAGAAAAGTATGTTGCTATCGTTAGGTCTTAGTATTTACCCTGTAATGAATTAAAGGTACATCAATGTGTTATGAGCTTAAGTACCTACATATGAGGTGTCATTATGAGCAACAAAACAAAGAAAAGGCTCGATTGTCATTCATCAGATCAAATCGTAACAGAGAATACTGGCGGCGATGCAGAACGCTCCCGCCTGAGATTTCCCCGTCCGGTCCGCTATATCGGATTGAAAGAGATGTGCGAGTTAACAGGTAAGAGCCATTCCACGCTGTGGAAAATGTGGTCAAAGCGTGGCGATTTCCCTAAACCATATCGAACCAAACACGGTCTTTTTTTGGGCTGGCCTGTAGACGTTTATGAAAAGTGGGTAATGGAGTGTGACCCTGAGAATAAAACATAAAGGCACCCATAAGAGCACCCGTCAGGATTTTTTTTAAAGGGATTTTAGTGTAACTACCTGAAATGATTGGCTCCTCTGACTGGACTCGAACCAGTGACATACGGATTAACAGTCCGCCGTTCTACCGACTGAACTACAGAGGAGTAGAGTGATCAACAGGATGATAGTAATCTCAATTTAATGTGTCAACATCAAGTTGCGCGTTGCAGGGGAGCTTGCCGATAAAATGCACTGAAATGGCGGTACACTTATACTTTGGCTATAGCGGAGTATATTTGAAATCTTCTATGATTATTGTAACAATATTATGAAAATTAGGGAAAATAAGTCGTGTCGTGGAGAGATGCCGGAGTGGCTGAACGGGGCAGTCTCGAAAACTGTTGCGGAGAGTGATCTCCGCCGGGGGTTCAAATCCCCCTCTCTCTGCCATCCACAAGATTTTCACACTCTGATGTGCAGTGTTTTATCCTAAAATTTACAAATTATCGCTATATATTCAATATGTATATAGCGATAAAACTTATTCGCGCGTACCCTTGGTATAGAAAATTACTCAACTTTATAAATATATTTTATGTTTGTTTTGTGTTCATATCCTCACAGTACTTGTGACCAGACTGATTTTGGCACTTTGCCGAGATCAAATAGTTTGTGGGCTACCAGCTCTGCTCTGCGGTGATCAGCTGCACGATACATGTTAGAAAGCAGATCATTATCACTAATTGAATAATTTAGCTTATCATATAGTTTTTCCAGGCTATCCAGAGTGGAGCACTTACGGAACATCATTAAGTAATCTAAATCGCTCATGACTATAAAAAATTACCTCTAGTGTAAATAGTAGTTTTAACTGAAGGAATAACAGCCATAGACAACTTGTGCTGCACAGACTATCAATTCCTGGTGTTTAAAAATAAAACAGACAAATGTTGTTGTTCTGTTGAGTGAAGGCAAGGTCAACCGGAAAAGCAAATGTTGATGGTTACCGAGGAACACTCATTATTATGATGTAGATTAAGCTGAACGCTATATTCCAACAACAAAAATATTTTAAAAGATTTATTACTAAAAAAAAACTCCTTTTGTATAATTATCGTTCAAAAGCTAACATCTAATTGATATTTAATGGTTTTTATCTTGCTTGACTTGCCGGGATTAATAATTTTATATGGCTTTTGGTGTGTGACATTATCAATGTGAGGATAGTGTAGCAAGACGAGAATTACCCAAAGTGATCCAGTGTTCGCTGAACAGATACAATGAACTGGTCATTAAAAATTTGTTT
>JBOFSC010000473.1:0-5424 GCA_051651345.1 Enterobacteriaceae bacterium | reverse complement strand
GAGCGCTTCAGTTATTCTTTGTGGGGAAAGTTTATCATTAGTATTCAGGCCAGCACCAGGATCAACTTTTTTAGGGGAACCGGACAGGATAGGTATTACCATACTGATCACCATGGGCAGAGAATGATACCCGATAAGTATAGTACAATTTAATCCGTTGTATTATGTCGTACGCCCCCATCCCGATACTCTTTCGGCGTGACACCATGGTACTTTTTAAATACTGAATAAAAATATTGTAATGAGGGGTAACCACATATTTGGGCGATTTCACTGATGGGTAATTCGGTGGTGGTCAGCAGAGTTTGCGCATGTTGCAGTTTTTCCAGGTAGATCACTTCATGAATGGTCTGGCCGGTCTCATCTTTAAATCTTTTCTCCAGATTGGAGCGCGACAGGCGGATATAATCCAGCACCTGCTCCACCTTGATCCCTTTACAGGCATGGTTACGAATAAAGTGCATGGCATCCATCACCAGTGGATCCTGCAGGGAGCGATAATCCGTGGAGCGGCGACCAATCACCTTAATCGGTGGGATCACAATGCGTTGTAATGGCAGATTTTGTTGTCGAAGCAATTTATCCAGCAACTTAGCGGCCTGATAGCCCATCTCTCTGGCCCCCTGGACCACTGAAGAGAGGGCGACCCGGCACAGATAACGGGTCAGCTCTTCGTTATCGATACCAATCACCGATAACTTCTCAGGAATGGGGATCTGCAGCAGATCACACACTTGCAGGATATGGCGGGCCCGGGCATCCGTAATGGCAATAATGCCGGTTTGTGCCGGCAGGCTTTGCAGCCACTGGGCCAGGTGCTGTTGAGACAGTTCCCACTGCTCTGGCAGGGTATCCATACCGTGCAACACTGAATATTCGTATTGGCCTTCCTGCATCAGGCGTTCAAAGGCCGCCAGACGCTCAGCAGCCCAGGCAAAAGGGCTCTCCAGAGGCAGGCCGTAGAAGGCAAAACGGCTAAGCCCCTTCTCTTTCAGATGATTAAGAGCGGCAGCAATCAAGGCGTGATTGTCGGTGGCGACGTAGTGGACCGGCGGATAGTGGGCGGGGTCGTGGTATGAACCGCCAACCGCGATAAAGGGGATCTCCAGATCAGGCAGGTGTTGCTGGATATTAATATCGTCGAAGTCGGCGATGATGCCATCGCAACTGCCCGCCGCCACTTCGGTTAACTGGCAGCGAAAATCCTCGCCGATAAAGATATCCCAGTGACATTGTGATGCCTGTAAGTACTCACCCACTCCCTGCATCACCTGGCGGTCATAGCTTTTATTGGCATTAAACAGTAGTGTAATTTGATAGCGTTGATCGGACATAACCTGCTTTCCTGGTAACAGCGTCATCGTGATACTTATGGCGCCACCAGATTAGCAGAAAGTGATGTGCAATGCATTTGCCCCTCTCCCGCGTGTGCAGGAGAGGGTTGTTCTTCTAACCCCTTTTCTTACTGGCAGAATCCATCCATACCGCCAACAGCAGGATGGCGCCTTTGACGATATATTGCCAGAAAGTCGGCACATCCAGCATACTCATGCCATTATCCAGTGAAGCCATAATAAAAGCGCCCATCACGGCACCGGCAACACTACCCACGCCCCCGGCGAGGCTGGTGCCGCCGATAACACAGGCGGCGATGGCATCCAGCTCGGCAATATTCCCGGCGGAAGGAGAACCTGCCCCCAGACGGGAGCAGAGCACCAGCGCCGCTACTGCCACCATGAGGCCATTAATGGCGAACACCGACAGTTTACTGCGTTCCACATTGATACCCGACAGACGGGCGGCATCAATATTGCCGCCAATGGCATAGATGCGTCGGCCAAACGCCGTACGGGTGGCAAGAAATAGACCGCCCAGCGCCAAAGCGGCCAGTAACAGTACCGGTGTTGGCACCCCGCGATAGTCATTGAGCAGGGCGATGGCCCCCAGGAGGACAATGGCAATCACCGTGTGGCGGCCCACTAAATGAGGGGGGCTGGAGGCAGGCAGACCCATTTGATGACGCTGTTTGCGCTGGCGCCACTGCCATAAGATAAACAGCAGCAAAATAGCGCTGCCCAGCAGATAGCTGACACTGTCTGGCAGATAACTCTGGCCTATCATGGACATGGCCGGCGTGGTGGGGGCCACCGTGGTGCCATCAGTAATCCCCACTAAAATACCGCGAAAGGCCAGCATGCCGGCCAGCGTGACGATAAAAGAGGGCACCTTGCGATAGGCAACCCACCAGCCATTCCAGGTACCAAGCAGCAATCCGAGCACCAGAGTGACCACAATGGTCAGGGGCAGCGGCCAGCCCCACCAGACATCCATAATGGCCGCCACACCCCCGAGCAGACCCATCATGGAACCGACAGAGAGATCGATCTCAGCAGAAACAATCACAAACACCATGCCCACTGCCAGTATACCGGTGATGGCGGTCTGACGTAGCAGATTGGAGATATTACGCGGACTGATATAGGCCCAGTCGGTGGCGATGCTGAAAATCAGCATGATGGCGACAATAGCAATCAGCATCACCAGTGCCTGCATATTGAATAGTTTTAGCAACGATGATTTGTTGTCAGACATTATGTGTACTCCTGAGTGCGGCCTGCATCACCTGTTCTTGCGTCAGGGACTGATTGACCAAATCTGCCTTGATAACCCCTTCATGCATCACCAAAATGCGATCACTGATCCCGAGTACCTCAGGTAATTCTGAAGAGACCACGATAATGGCGATGGATTGCTGAGCCAGTTCATTGATTAATTTATAGATTTCTTGTTTTGCCCCAATATCGATCCCCCGGGTGGGTTCATCAAGGATCAGGATTTTTGGCTTGAGCAGCAGACACTTAGCTAGTATCGCCTTCTGTTGATTACCGCCGCTGAGACGGGCGATAGCCAGTTCGCTGGAGGCGGTTTTGACCCTGAGTTGCCTGATGGATTGGGCAATGGTGGCCTGTTCCCGGGCGTTGTCCAGAATGAACCGGGCGTGGGTAAATTGATCCAACGCCGCCAGGGTGATATTGGTACCGACCCCCATCAGCGGGATGATGCCATCTTTTTTGCGATCTTCCGGTACCATGGCGATGCCCAGACGCATGGCATCGCGACAGTGACGGATAGTGACCGCCTCACCTTCAAGCAAAATCTCCCCCTGCCACTGTCCGCGATAAGCGCCAAACAGACATTGAACCATTTCGGTTCTGCCTGCGCCTACTAGGCCAGCAATACCGAGAATTTCTCCGCGATGTAGCGAAAAAGAGGCCGCCTTTACCCGGTAAATATGGCGATTGACCGGATGCCAGGCGGTCAGTTTCTCCACCCGCAATATTTCCTCGCCGATAGTGTGTTGACTGTGGGGATAGAGTTCGTTGAGCTCACGGCCTACCATCATGGCGATAATCTTCTCTTCGCTCAGAGAGGCTGCCGCAGCGGTGCCGACCGGCTGTCCATCACGGACCACGCAGATCAGATCGGAAATGGCGCGCACTTCATTTAATTTATGGGAGATATAGATACAGGCGATATTATGTTGTTGCAGATCACGGATAATATCGAGCAATACCGCGCTCTCCTGCTCTGTGAGTGAGGCGGTAGGTTCATCGAGGATCAACAGACGCACCTGGCGATTTAACGCTTTGGCAATCTCCACCAGTTGTTGCTGCCCCAGCCCCAGCTCTGCCACGGGGGTATTGGGACACAGGGAGAGTTTAACCCTGGCCAGTAACTGCTGGCTGCGCAAATACATGCTGTTATAGTCCATCATCCCCAACTGGCATAGCTCGTTACCCAGAAACAGATTCTCCAGGATAGACATCTGTTTCACCAATGCCAACTCCTGGTGGATAATGGCGATACCCCGCCGCTCGGTATCCCGAATGGTTTTTGCCTGCAGGGGTTCACCGGCAAACAGAATCTCTCCCTGATAGTCGCCATGGGGATAGATCCCGCACAGCACCTTCATCAGCGTGGATTTACCGGAACCATTTTCGCCACACAGGGAGAGCACCTGTCCGGCATCCAGCGTCAGGGAGATATTATCAACCGCTTTCACCTCACCAAACTGCTTGGTGATCTGTTTCATTTCCAGCAAATGTGGCATGCATAACTCCTGACAATTCCCCTCCCGTGGCATAGGGTTCTATACCCGACGGGAGCCGTTCAATTCCCCTCCGTGGAGGGGTGGCGCGCCAGCGCCGGGGTGGTCAATACGCCATACCCATTTAAAGTTACGGCTTTTTGTAGATACTCTCTTTACTGTGAAAGCCATCCTTCACAATCACCGAATCGATATTGCTCTTGTCCACGGCAATGGGGGTCAGCAGCAGAGAGGGGACATCCATTTTGCCATTATTGACTTTGGCATTAGAGGTGGGCGTCTCACCTTTGGCTAACTGCACGGCAATAGTGGCGGCTTCGGTGGCCAGTTTTTGAATAGGTTTATAGACGGTCATGGTCTGGCTACCGGTGACAATCCGTTGCAGGGCCGCCAGATCTGCATCCTGACCTGAGATAGCCACTTTACCCGCCAGTCCCTGAGCTTTCAGTGCCTGAATGGCACCCCCCGCAGTGGCATCATTGGAGGCCACCACCGCATCGATCTGGTTTTTATTGGCGGTGAGGGCATTCTCCATAATTTTCAGCGCATTCTCAGCCAGCCAGGCATCGACCCACTGATCGCCGACAATCTTGATCTTACCGCTTTTGATCAACGGATTGAGCACTTTCATCTGCCCCTCGCGGAACATCCTGGCGTTATTATCCACCGGTGAGCCGCCCATCAAAAAGTAATGACCGGCGGGGACACGCTCCACCAGACTTTGCGCTTGTAATTCACCCACTTTCTCATTATCAAAGGAGATATAGAAAGAGAGATCGGCATCGTTGATCAGGCGATCGTAGGCCAGCACTTTAATCCCTTCGCGCCGGGCTTCGGCGATGACATTGGTCAACACTTTGCCGTTATAAGGAATGATCACCAGCACATCCACGCCGCGATCGATCATATTTTCAATTTGTGATACCTGGGTGGCCTCATTACCATTGGCAGATTGTACATACACTTTGGCACCCAGGGATTCAGCCTGTTTGACAAAGATATCGCGATCTTTTTGCCAGCGCTCCAGACGCAGATCGTCGATCGCCATACCGATAGTGATCGTTTTGCCATAGGCTATCTGGCTGAGCAGGGTCAGGGTGGTGAAGATGGTCAGAATAATCGTCTTTATTTTCATATTGTTTTATCCTGTGTCGTTGTATCTTGTGTAGTCAATGGGCAATTATACGTAGGATCTTTAGGATCAACCAACTGATAACGATAGAAAAAATGACGTATTTTTAGAAAAAAGAGTGGAAAGTGTGCTGTGATCATGATCAAATGATCATTCGCCAAAACAACCAACACAACCACAGCAC
>JBOFSC010000472.1:0-5600 GCA_051651345.1 Enterobacteriaceae bacterium | reverse complement strand
GCTGGAAAAGGAGCGTCTGCAGGCCCAGGAAGAGTCGAAAAAAATCGCTGATGCCAAACAGCAGGCTGAAGAGGCGGCATTAAAAGCCAAAGAGCAGCAGAAACAAGCGGAAGCCGCCGCAGCCCAGGCGCGTGCTCAGGCAGAAAAAGAGTTACAGGCCGCAGCTCTTGCGAAACAGAAAGCCGAGGCGGAAGCGAAGAAGCAGGCGGAGCAGGCTAAAAAAGCTGAGGAAGCGAAGCAGAAAGCCGAAGCAGATGCGAAGAAAAAAGCTGAACAAGAGGCAAAGAAAAAGGCTGAAGAAGAAGCCAGGAAAAAAGCCGAAGCAGAGGAAAAGAAAAAAGCAGAGCAAGAGGCTAAGCAAAAAGCCGCCGCTGATGCTAAGAAAAAAGCTGCTGCTGAAGCGGCCGCTAAGCAAAATCAGGAAGTCGAGGATCTGCTGGGGGGGCTTGCCTCATCAAAGAATGCACCCACCGCCAGTGGCGCTTCAGGTGGAGGACAAAAGTCGGGTGCTTCGGGGCCGTTGTCCAATGACTATAATGGGCGCCTGGCGTCGGCGATTACCTCCAAGCTGTTTAACTGTCCGGTGTATATTGGCCGTACCTGTGAATTACGTATTCGCCTGACGCCGGAGGGTAAACTGTTAGATGCCAAAGCAGAGGGCGGAGACCCGGCCCTGTGTCAGGCAGCTGTCGTTGCCGCCAAAGAGGCCAACATTCCGGCACCGCCCAAAGCGATTGCCAAAGATTATGAAAATACAGTACTGGCATTTAAGTTAGAGAGTTGCATAAAATAGCTTAATTAGCGAATTGAAGGATGTGAAAATGAAACAGGCATTACGAATTGCTTTTGGTTTTTTGCTCCTGTGGGTGTCCATGGCCCAGGCTGAAGTGCGTATTGTGATTACCCAGGGGGTGGATTCCGCTCGTCCAATCGCAGTCATTCCCTTCAAATGGATGGGCACCGGGGCATTACCGCAGGATATCGGCGCGATTATTGCGGCTGACCTGCGCAACAGTGGTAAGTTTAATCCGATCGATGTGGCACGCATGCCGCAACAACCCACCAGTGCTGGCGAAGTAACGGCGAGTGCCTGGAGCGCGTTGGGGATCTCTTCCGTGGTTATAGGTCAGGTTCAACCCAGTGCTGATGGGGGCTATCAGGTCTCTTATCAACTGGTGGATACCTCCGCGAACCCCGGTTCGATACTGGCGCAAAATCAGTTTAAGGTGACAGCCCAGTGGTTGCGTTATGCCGCTCACACCGCCAGCGATGAGGTATTTGAGAAGCTGACGGGTATTAAAGGCGCATTCCGTACCCGCATCGCCTATATTGTGCAGAGCAAGGGCGGCCAGTTCCCTTATGAACTGCGGGTATCAGACTACGACGGTTTTAATCAGTTTGTGGTGCACCGTTCACCGGAGCCTTTGATGTCACCCGCCTGGTCACCGGATGGTAATCAACTGGCTTATGTGACTTTCGAAAGTGGTAAGTCAGCGCTGGTGATTCAGACTCTGGCCAATGGGGCTATCAGACATGTGGCCTCCTTCCCGCGTCATAACGGGGCACCGGCTTTCTCTCCGGATGGCAGCAAGCTGGCTTTCGCCCTGTCTAAAACGGGCAGTCTGAATCTCTATGTGATGGATTTGGCATCGGGTAATATAAGCCAGGTGACCAATGAGCGCAGTAACAATACGGAGCCCACCTGGTATCCGGATAGCCAGACCCTGGCTTATACTTCTGACCGGGGTGGCCGGCCACAGATTTACAAAATCAGTGTCCATGGCGGGACGCCGCAACGTGTGACCTGGGAAGGGGCACAAAATCAGGATGCTGAAATTTCAGCAGATGGTAAGTTTATGGCAGTGGTGGCGACCAACCAGGGGCAGCAACATGTTGCCAAACTGGATTTAACCACAGGGGCAGTTCAGACGTTGACAAACAGTTATCTGGATGAAACTCCCAGTATTGCGCCTAATGGTACTATGATCATCTATGGTTCAACACAAGGTTTAGGGTCTGTATTACAATTAGTCTCGGCTGATGGGCGGTTCAAGGCACGTTTACCTGCCAGTGACGGTCAGGTTTCATTTCCAGCCTGGTCGCCATATCTGTAACACTGTTTAATTTAGAAAAGTACACAAGGAACATCAAGATGCAATTGAATAGAGTATTAAAAGGGTTAGCGATAGTCCTGCCCATTCTGGCGATCACCGCTTGTAGCAAGAAGAACGCCAGCTCTGATGAAGCGGGTATGAATAATACCACTGGCAGTGGCGAGTATGGTTCATCTGCCGGTATGGATGAAAACGCACGCCTGGCTCTGCAGGAGTTACAGCGTAAGAACATCGTCTACTTTGGTTTTGACCGTTATGACGTATCTCCTGAATATGCGCAAATCCTGGATGAGCACGCCAACTTCCTGCGTAACAATCCTTCCTACAAAGTTGTGATTGAAGGCCATGCGGATGAGCGTGGTACACCGGAATATAACATTGCCCTGGGTGAGCGTCGGGCCACTGCGGTACAAATGTATCTGCAGGGTAAAGGCGTCTCCGCAGATCAACTCTCTATCGTCTCCTATGGTAAAGAGAAGCCTGCGGTTCTCGGTCATGATGAGGCAGCCTGGGCCAAAAACCGCCGCGCGGTTCTGGTTTACTAAGCATACAGTTTATTAAGAGTACAGTTTATAAAGAGCACAACAGTATGAAAGCACCGTTCAGACATCACTTTTTGGGTCTGATGTTGCTGGTTGGCGTAGCGGCCCCTCTGGTCGCTACTGCTGACGCGCCCATCAGTAATGCAGGTTCAGGTTCTGTGGATGACAGGGTTGCCCAACTGGAGCGCATTACCCGTGCTCAGGGGGATCTGTTAACTCAGCTACAGCAGCAGGTTTCTGATCAACAGCGTGATATTGAATTTTTACGCGGGCAGATACAGCAAAACCAGTATGAGCTCGATCAGTCACGCAAACAGGGTGAGCAGCCACAGGCTGAAAGTGGTCCGGAAGTGGCCGCTGCAGCCGCTGCCAGCACGGAAGAGACGCCTGCAGCCAGCAGTGCCGTTCCCCCACCATCTGGTGATCCCAACAAGGATTACAATATTGCCGTTTCTCTGGCACTGGAGAAGAAGCAATATGACGATGCGATTGTGGCCTTTCAGCAATTTGTTAAAAAATATCCGGATTCCACTTATCAGCCGAATGCCAACTACTGGCTGGGGCAGCTTTACTACAATAAAGGCAAAAAAGATGATGCTTCGCACTACTTTGCCTGGGTTGTAAAAAACTATCCTCAGTCACCGAAAAGCCCGGATGCTATGCTCAAAGTCGGTTTGATCATGCAGGATAAGGGGGATAAGGATAAGGCCAAGGCGGTCTTTAGCCAGTTGATAAAGGTCTACCCGCAGAGTGATGCCGCCAAACAGGCGCAGAAACAGTTGGGTCAACTGGACTGATTGGTTGCATAACAAGCAGTTAATTCAGATAAACACATTTTTTTGTTGCACTGTCGGAATAAGTCAGTAATATATGCCGCCGTTGCCCCCGAACAAGGGAACAACGGCGGAATCTCTGGTCCGCACCTCTTATGGGTCGTTAGCTCAGTCGGTAGAGCAGTTGGCTTTTAACCAATTGGTCGCAGGTTCGAATCCTGCACGACCCACCATCTTAGAATTATGCAAACCTGATATCCATTTCACTTTCTGTTTGTCGCCTTGCTGCGATGGTAGCTTTACAGTTACAATCACATGATATTCAGTAACCAGCTTAAATGACAGGGATTGGCCGGATGTCTTCACACAGTTTCAATGCCCCAGGGCGCAGTTATAGCCAGGTGGCGCTTTTTATCGTCGCGCTAATTCTGTTCGGCTATGGTTTGTGGGGAGTACAAGACTATATCGGCTTTAACTCACGTTTCGCACTGTTTGTGATCGAGATGCTGCGTGATGGCCCTTCATTTTTTCCGACCACCTATGGTGAACCCTACCCGGATTATCCGGCCACCTCCACAGTGCTGATCTGGCTGCTGGCCCGACTGACACAGACCTTTAATTACCTGATCGCCGTAGCCCCTTCCGCCGTGGCTTCAGCCATCACCCTGGTTTTACTCTACCGTTTGCTGGCAGCCCATTCACGTCAGTGGGCCTGGCTGGCGGTGGGATTTGTTCTGCTGACACCCCAGTATCTGACTGAAGCCAGAATGATCTCACTGGATCAGATAGTCGCGACTATTACCATGGGGGCGTTCTATTTGGCTTATCAGGCCGACAGACAAAACCGACCTGGATTGCTGGGATGGGCTCTGCTGGTTACTTTAGTGGGTTTTGCTTTTCGTGGCCCGATTGGGTTGGTCTTGCCCACCGGGGCGATAACCGGTTATTTCCTGGTGGCGCAGCGCTGGCGCTGGCTGATTCTCTATGGCTGCAGCGCTTTAGTGCTGCTGGTGTTGTGCATTATCGCCTGGCTTGGTGCGGCCTGGCTGGAGGGCGAGCGCCTGTTCGGTCCTGGCTATGGCAGAGAATTTATTGCCAAAGTGATCCACTGGCAGGTGGGATTACGCCTGTCGCCAGAGGCGGGCGACTCCTCCCATTTCTACTATCTGCAGCGCAGTTGGTCCAGCTATGCCCTGAGCTTCCCACTGGGTATGCTGACCTTGCTGGGGTTGCTACTTAGCCTGCGTCGACCTGTTGCCCATCCACAGTGGCGCTATCTGTGCTGGGGATTTGCTGCCTTTAGCCTGGTGATACTGCTGGGCATGTCTGTTCCCACAGGGAAAAAGATGCGTTATCTGTTGCCCATGGTGCCGGGTTTTGCCGCACTGGCTGCTTATCCTTTGGTTGCCGGGGAAAAGGGACTGCTCAATGTGCTGGGGCGCAGTTATCGCATTCTGTTACTGCTGTTTCCGGGGTTGTGCACGTTGTTGCTGACGGTGGCTCTTGTAGTGGGGCGTCAAAAAGCGAGCTTACTGGGTTTGGAACTGGCTCCGTGGCTGCCGACAGTGTATGGATTGATCGCAGCAACGGCAGTGATGCAATGTGCGCTACTGTGGTTAAGATGGCGTGGCAGGCAACCCCTTCTGCTCTCTGTTCTGCTGTCGGTGCTCTCACTCTGGTTAGTGATGGTGCTGCTTGTAGAACCTGTGCAGCGGGCAGATCGTAACACCAGCCACTTTACCGCAGTGGCTGAGCAGATCCGCGCCCGGGAACCGGCTCCCCTGGGGTTCTACCGCATGGGTAAAGATGCCATGGCCATTAAGTATATGGTGAATTTACCTTACCCCCTGCAACCGCAATTTTTCTACTCCGCTGCGGAGTTACAAAAAGTCGATCATACGCTGTGGCTGGTAGGGGAAGAGCGAGATCTCCAGCCTTTGCTGGCGCAATTTGGCTCACGGATCCAGGTTGCCCTGACCTCAGTGCAGTTTGATGGCAAAGCCTTTGCGCTCTACCGTTTCTGTGTGACTGAGCAGTGTCGATAACTTCTACAAGGATTATTTATGCTTGAATTTTTTAGCACCAGCACGATCATGGCCACCATCCCTCTGGGAACAAGCGCTTATGAGTTATCCTGGATAGAGGCTATCGGCACCCTGTTTGGCTTAATC
>JBOFSC010000471.1:0-1410 GCA_051651345.1 Enterobacteriaceae bacterium | reverse complement strand
GTACGTTGGGTAGGTAACGTTAGTTCATATTCGGTGGCGAGTTCATCAGGAGTAATGGCGATCCAGATTCCTTCTTCCAAATCAAAGGGGTGTTGACCTAAGTGAGCCTCTTGCAACAGTACGGAGTGTTGTTGTTTTTCTTTAGGCTGCAGTAGTAGATAGAGGGATTCACCCTTTTTGATCATACGATTAAGCTTGACGTCTACCTTTAATGTTTCTCCGCCATTCACCTCGGGATGCCGGGAACTGAGGCGGGTAATCTGTAACGGTGCACTGTCTTCCTTAGCACCTTTCACCTTTATCTGCTCTGCCGGGGGGGTGAATCGATCCCCCTGATTCAGACGCTGGGCAGAGAAAAAGTGCATTTTAAAGGGTATCGTCAGCCCGGACGCTTCCTCTGACAGCCGTGTTTCAGGGTAAAAAATATCGATGCTTTTACTGTTGCTAAAATCACTGATGGGTACTGATTGCGCCAGGGGAATCCACTCCCCGGCGACACGATAGCGGACATCGTCGGCATTTTTGTCACTGCGCAGGGTGAAACGAATCCCCTGCTGCGCCATGGTCCCTTTCCACTCCACTTTGCGCAGCGAACAGAGATAACCGGCAACACCCTGTACGCTGGTGACCTCACATTGACTATTATCCGGCTGCTCCAGGGTCAGTTGCGCCTGTTTCAGCCCTCTGTTGTTGATATCCAGCGGGTTATTACTGTTATTTTGCTCATATTTTAATAACTGGCCCTCCCCCATGGCTATACTCTGCAGCCACTGCCAGCCCTGGGAGTTAAGAATCGGGTTGAAACCGGCAGGCCATGGCTGTGGATTGCCCTGTTGATCGGCAAAATCACTGAATGCCGTCTCCGGTGTAACAATTGGCCGCGTACCCTCAGGGGAGGCTGACTTCGACTGTTCAGTCACTTTGCTGCTCATGGGATACCAGATGGCGGGACGTTCGCCACTGCCGGGATGCTCCACCCCAAACAGCGCACTGTTGTGGGTGCCGCTGTAAGCAGAGGTGATATAGCGATTCTGACTGACCTTATCCTGTACCAGCAGAAACGATAGGGGTTGCAGTTGCCCCCGCATAGGTTTCTGCTCTTCCGTTTTCACACCCACCGCCAGGACAAATTTATCCCCCTGCTGCATGCGTTCCGGCATAAAAAAACTCATCTCCACCAGATCCGCCAGAGAGCGATGGCTTAATTGTTGCCAAAACGCCTCACGCTGCTGTTGCTGCGGAGGGGTAAAAAACAGTTCGATGCCGCGGCTGTTCGCCAGATCGCTTATCGGCACAGAATCACCGAGGCGAACCCACTCCCCCTCTACACGATAACGGGCATCAACCGCATTCAGAGAGGTACTCAGTTTAAAGCGTAAATTGCTGCTCAGATTGGCTGAGCCCTGCCAG
>JBOFSC010000470.1:0-2476 GCA_051651345.1 Enterobacteriaceae bacterium | reverse complement strand
TGGTGCGTTTCATATTTCAACTTCAGGCCGCTCAGAATACGGTAAGTCTCCTCGGGCGAGGGCTCCACAATATCGATTTTTTGAAAACGGCGCGCCAGGGCACGATCTTTTTCAAATGTGGAGCTGAACTCCTGATAAGTGGTAGAGCCAATCACACGGATTTTACCACTGGAGAGCAGGGGCTTGATCAGATTAGCCGCATCCACCTGGCCCCCTGAGGCCGCACCAGCACCGATGATAGTATGGATTTCATCAATAAACAGGATGCTGTTTTTATCCTGCTCCAGTTGCTTTAATAATGCCTTAAAGCGTTTTTCAAAATCCCCGCGATATTTCGTTCCAGCCAGCAGTGAACCGATATCCAGAGAGTAGATAGTGCAGTTGGCAATAATCTCCGGCACATCGTTGCGGACAATTTTCCACGCCAGCCCTTCGGCAATAGCGGTTTTACCCACACCAGATTCCCCCACTAATAGTGGGTTATTCTTTCTGCGCCGACATAAAACCTGAATGGTTCTTTCCAGTTCTTTTTCCCGACCAATAAGCGGGTCAATACCGCCAACCCGTGCCAGTTGATTCAGGTTAGTCGTAAAATTATCCAGCTTCTCTTCCTGATGACCGCTGTCATCAGAAGCTGAGCCACCGATACCGGGCTGAAGTGGATGGGCATCGCTGCCCTTACGCATACCATGGGAAATATAATTCACCACATCCAGACGGCTGACATGATATTTAGCCAGCAAATAGGCCGCCTGTGACTCCTGTTCGCTAAAAATAGCTACCAGCACATTGGCACCGGAGACTTCACTGCGTCCGGACGACTGTACGTGAAACACAGCACGCTGTAACACACGCTGAAAGCTGAGCGTGGGTTGGGTATCACGCTCCTGCTCCTCTTCCGGCAACACGAGCGTTGTTTGTTCGATAAATGTATCCAGCTCCTGTCGCAATGCCACCATATCGACCTGGCATGCCTCCAGAGCCTCCCGCGCTGACGAATTATTGAGTAAAGCCAGTAACAGATGTTCCACGGTCATAAATTCGTGGCGGTGCTCCCTCGCCTTGGCGAACGCCATATTAAGACTAAATTCTAACTCTTGATTGAGCATAGGCACCTCCCCCAATAAGTATGGCCTGTTATCAGGCTTTTTCTAATGTGCAAAGCAATGGGTGCTCATGCTCCCGTGCGTAACGGTTTACCAGCACTGCTTTCATCTCCGCGATTTCAGCGGTAAAGATGCCGCAGATTGCTTTTCCCTGATAGTGGACTGTTAGCATTAGCCTTGTTGCACGTTCTGTGTCATATGAGAAAAATTTTCTTAACACCTCAACCACAAACTCCATAGGAGTATAATCATCATTGTTGAGAATGACCTTATACATGGAGGGAGGCTGAGCCGTATCCCTCTCTTCTCCTTCTATTATGGGCGTATTTTCTGTCCATTTTTTTACTTTTTCCATGATACCCTCGCCCTGCGCCTGCAAAACGGCGGCTTTTTTCCCCAGGAGAACCGTTGTTGCGCCTGTTGTCGTTGTCATATCGCTTAACTTTAAATTAACCTCAACCATGATGTCCAACCTGCATTTTGACCAGATGGCGCCTGATAAAAAGGGCCAATATCGTTAACTGCTTCAAACTTTAGACAGCTTATTGACCATTATATTGAGCTTTACTTGACGAATAGCCTCATTCTACTAGAGTGTCAATATAGGGTTGTATATAGGTATATCCCATATTATGTCGACCCTTGCAAATCGGATTGCAATGATCCGATCTTACTTGTGAATACCTGTACGCATCAAGGAAGTCAACGTAGTTCTCAAACTGCGTCAGGCATCATTTTAACTGCAGCAACAAAATATCATGTTCTAATCTGTTTAACAGAGATGTTTTAAGAGGGATGTAGAAGTTATGGAGACGGGTATTGTCAAATGGTTTAATAATGCAAAAGGTTTTGGTTTCATCTGTCCAGACTGTGGAGGTGACGATATTTTTGCTCATTACTCAACCATTCAAATGGAGGGATACAGGACGTTAAAAGCCGGACAGCAAGTTCATTTTAATGTGCATCAAGGTCCAAAAGGCAACCATGCAAGCCTTATCGTGCCAGTCAAGCTGGAGGAAGCGACACCGGCATAAGCAGAGGCATTGTTAATCAGATAGCACTCCGCCGACTATTTACTGGTCGGCGTTTTATTATTTAAGATCGATAGCTGTTATTATTCACTCAGCTGTAAACATATTTATATAATCTATTTTTCTCCAACATTTCTCAGAACTGGGCTATAGGGTTTCAGTTTCAGATAATTCAATTTTTGTGCTATTGCGTGGCTGCTGGTATTCATATGTAGGTACTTAAGCTCATAACACATTGATGTACCTTTAATTCATTACAGGGTAAATACTAAGACCTAACGATAGCAACATACTTTTCTGATCTCGCCTGGGATGAGCTCGTTGACCATGAGTCGCAAA
>JBOFSC010000469.1:0-14669 GCA_051651345.1 Enterobacteriaceae bacterium | reverse complement strand
AAGTTGCTGTCGGGGGGTAGAGATGCCAAAACAAGGTTGATGCTTATTGGATCAACATGGCAACGTTGTATAGCTCGTAGATATATTTCAACAACTTAGTACGCTGATTCGGATCGTTTGACTCTATGGCACGGCGTGCACGGTCTTCGACCATTTCGCGCAGCTTATGGATAGATAGTCTGTCTCTTTTTCGTGATCTATCTATTACGGCATTTTTAATTGCGGACAGTTCGCGTTCAAAGGCTTGCCCCATTATATCATGAGGTCGTTGGTTCATCTGCATCTGAGGATTAAACATAACTCCTGATATTAGTCCTTTAGTTTCAATGCGTTCTTGTTCTTTTTCTTTATTACGACGTACTTCGTTCGGGTGTATTGCTTTATTATTATTCATAGTTTTATTTGTTAGATAGGGTTGATATTAGTTTTTTAATTGAATGGATCCGTTCGATCTTATCGAGCACGGCAAGACGTTCGTCGGTGTCGGTGCTCCAGCGTATGGATTGATCCACCAAATAGTCCATTACGCTCTCCAGTGATTCGGTAGCCCAGTGATCCTTCTGGAGACGGGCTATTGCATTGGCAGATTCTTCGGAGATAACGGCGCTGTTCACTTCTACGCTCAATTCGTTTACATGGGCTTTCATGGAAGTTGGGTGTTTGGTTTAAGACTTGATTTAGTAGGTGTTGCGACGTATTTGCCGGATTTCGCCAATAGTCTTAATAGAACAAATCGGGGAGAGGCGCCGCCATCCCGGTCACGATACAAATACAGTGCACTTGAAGAGCAATACAGAAAGGTTATTACATGGTGCATGGCACCGAAGAAAATCACTGCGCTGAGTGTGCACAGTGAGAACGCTACATGAGTAGCAAAGATTAATGTTTTCATAATCTTTTGGGTCTTTGGCTTATAGGCAGAAAACAAAGACGGCTGCCATCTCCCGTCTCGCCAAAGACCACTATATCGTTCCGAAGAACAATTAGATTGAGGGAAAGGCAACCGCCGATATCTATTTATTGAGCATAAAAAAAGCTCAACAGATTATGTCGAACATTAACCGATGTTCTAACGGCACGATATATCGTGATCTTTGGCACTGCAAATATGATTATTAAATTTATAGTGACAAAGAAAAATCGTGTTTTTTTCGGGTTATCCGAAAAAAATGCATATCGTTCGTGTTTCTCGAACGATATGCAAGGGGGTATTATCTGGTTTTATTCAGGATCCTCAAGATTCTGGTAGTGAATCCAACATACCTACTTGATCCGGGTTGCTGAAATCTAATTCTAATTGAAAAACATTAGAAGATATATCTTGATCAAGTTTCTTGATCTTTTTATCCGTTTCTGAAATCTTAGATTTTACTTCTTTTAGTTCATCAAGTTGAGCCATTCGGATGCTTAAAAGCTGATTCTTCTCTTCCAGCTTTTCGTTGATCTTCTGAGGACGGATGAAAAATGTTTCATACAAAATCCTGTTGCACGCTTTTTGATATTCAATCAGATGTTCTCTTACTTCTTCACTCACGTTGTTTGGATGTATAGAAAATACCCATCCTCCGAACAATTCCAGGGGGATAACTGACATAGAATATTGCTTCCCATCAGTGGCAGTTATCCCTTTAATGTGGATAACTGAGGGTGAAAATGCAGGATGATCCTTTATTTTTTTAGCCTGAGACGTGTAGTTCACTCCCAGAATTTCACAGATTGGTTTAATTGGTACATAGTAGTTATTGTCGTGATAAACTACTTGTACGGGTTTCCCGTTTACTAATGATAGTTGTTTAATAGTTGCCATTGTTTCTTGTGTTTTAAAAATTAATTGAATAGTTATTTATTATTGCTTCTTCATTTACGTTGTTAGCATTGATAGATCCGATCCACATGCAGACCATCTTCAGGGTTATGCAGGTCATAGGATATCGTTGAATTTCTGCACCCTTTGTAACCCTCAGGGTTACAAAGCTCCCTTCATATAATGGATCTGATTTCAATTTTTGGAGCTGCGTTTGGACAGAGACGCCCAATATCTCGCAGATCGGTCTTACCGGAACATACAGTGTTGAATTATCTTCTATTACCTGAATAGGTTTACCGTTAATAACGGCTACGTTTTTTAAATCATTCATTGTTTTAGTATTTTAGTTTTTATAATTTGATTTCTTCGTATTGCTGGATGGCAGCGGAACACTCTCCTGCTATCTCAGCACAAAGTTTTACGTGTCCCTCTACTTGCAGATACTCGTCGATACGAACAATCTGTTTGCCATCGGATAAACATATCATCTTGGGGTGATCATAGCTCATAAAGCAGATCTTCTTTTCTTTAGCATAAGATTGGATATGATTCAATACGTAACTGTATTTCTTCTCCTGATCTAGTTTTCTTTTTGTTGCCATAGTAAGTTGTTGTATTAGAATAATGAGGGATCATCTTTTAATCGATTCTCTCTTACGAGATTCAACCTCTTTTTATTTTTATGAATCCGGGTGTCAACCTCTTTTCGGATCATAGTATCTTCTTGAATTAGATTGAGCAGCTGTATTTCCTCTTCATTAGATTTGATTTGCTTCTGCTGTTTGATATAGAAATGTTTATTAATAGCTTCGTAACATTCCAATTTATACTTTACAACAGCTCCTTTTGATTGTTCGTTTACGTTTTTTGGGTTGATCGTCATAAGCCAACCGTACACATAATAGAATGGTAAACATAGCATTTCTCTGGTCTTCCCATCTTCGGCAACTGTTGGGCGCATAACAAACGATGAAGCTAATATTTCGTCATTTATTATCTTCGTATATTGTGAAGGATAGTCAATTCCTAACGCTGTACAGATTGGTTTTATAGGCACAAGCGTTTCTGAATTAGTTGCTGTTGTAATCTCGATGTTGTTAATTGTTGCAATTGTTTTCATTTTTGTTTTGTTTTAAATTAATTGAATAGTTGTAATACATAATGAATAGCTTTCGTTCCGTATAGAGGGCTATATCTCGGATAATATTTCTTTATCCCGGATACGCGAGTTGATCTAATAAACTAGCCATTAGTGTGGAATAGAATTCTCATTGAGGATTTCTTGCCGCATTTCATCTTATATTCAATATCAACTGTGCATATACCAACTTCAAGATGGGTATATCTTTTACGGTTGTATCTGTTGTTTTTACCTGGAATTTGTCTTCTTATCTTTTTCATTGATTTTCTCTTATTAGTTGAATTATTTCATAAATCAGGCAGATTGCTGCCAATGCTGAGCAACTCCAGATCATGATTCCTTAATTAATTCAAAATGAACTGATTTATAATCTCTTCTTTCATGACGAAGACACATCAGATCTAAACATTTCTTGTCGAAGAATTTTCTTTCCGGATGATTGTAAAACACGCATTTATCACATACGCTCTTTTCATCAATAGGGGATTTAGTTTCTACGCATTTTATGGATACACCATCGGAGAGTTCAAGACGTTATCCTACTTCTAAATATATTGTACCGTACATAACTATACTTGATAAATTGATTCGACAAAAGCGGGATCTTTTAATTTATTACGGATAATCGTTTTAGCCAGGATAGATTCATCCGTATCCGTGAAGAAGGCATTACGTTCATGGATATACTTATCAAACATGTCGATTGCATACTGAAGCTTTTGCATGGATGTGTATTCGATTGATGCACCGGCATATTTGTACATCAGATCTGTGTTGTGCTTGATGAGATCATTGACCTCACGAAGCAGAAACCGGATAACCAATGCTGCACTTTTGATATTGCATTTTGTTTTTCGGAAGTATGCGTTGTGAAGCATGAATAGCATGTCGTCTAGTTTATCGTCGGCATTGGAGGCCAGGGCGGAATACCCGTTTATTATTCGCTCATTAGCTTCTCGGATAAATGTGCGGTTGATCTGTGCACTATAGAATCGGGCCTGAAGTAAATAAGAAGAGCGATCTTCGCGCTGAAGTTCGATCATGAGGTCTTCAATCTTATAATTCAGGATCAACTCCAGAAATGTTATCCTGGAGTGTTCCCGTTCGCCGATCACGTTGATAACATCGCTGAGTACATTGAAAATAGTCTTGTTTGTTTGCATTTTTCTTGTGTTTTAAAGTGTATAACTGTTTTTTATCTATTCCAATAGCTGAGGGGCCTTGGGTTTTCAGGATAAGTTTCGTGAGAAATTTCGGTGTAGTCGTCATTGAACCACCAGCGGTCTCTCATCGTGTTTTTTTTTATCATAAAGTAGCAGGCTACTTTAATGAGGAATGGGATCCGCGAATCCGCTCGCACCATGTCATCTATTTTTCGCGAACCACCCGGAGGAATCTTTTCAATGAGTTCCATTGCCCTGATCTGAAATTCGAGAAATGGTTCTCCGTGTTTTTCCTGGAGGTTATTAAACTCCCGGATGGATGTTATCCGATGGTGCTTGTAACTCATACGCGGTCGTCTTCGAATGACTCTTCATTATCGTCTTCCGTTGAAGATTCAAGGTTGATGCCGTATTGATCACGTAGCATTTCGTAATCAAAGAACATTGAGTTGTCCGAACTAGATTTAATTCTATTTCCATCCTTAATTACGATTCCATTGATAATGTGCTTAAACCGGACCTTTTTAATGCCCATGTATGGTTTGGATATTCTGAGATACTGTTGTAGCGATTTATCATCCATAATTTTATCACCTGTTGACTTTCCGTGTTTCAGGTAAATTTGAAATATACGTGTGTTATTGACAGCAAGTAGTATTTTCGGCTTAGTCCATTCCCATTGGCTTTCTCCAATTTGTAAGCTTGTAGCTTGGATAAGACGGTAGTCTGCTTCCTGGAATAATTCTCCTGATCGTGCCAGATAGTTGAATGTTTCCCAGAAACTACCTAACTCATTATTGGTTTTACATTCTCTATTTTGCTGGATAACTCCATTAACGATAACATCGAAAAGGTCTTTGTAGGTAAATGGCATATCAATGGATGATTCAAGTGTTTTGAATGAAGCCAGTAATATAAGCCAGTTGCGGTATATCCGGTCTTCGATTCCTTCGTTTTTTAGTCTTTCTGCAAGATCATCGCTACATAGCTTGTAAGCTGAAAGAAATGAAGATTCGAACTTTGACCGATATGCAAGGATTTGTAGCGTCAAGTGTGATAGTCCTACTCCTTCGATCCGTTTTAATTCTTCAAACCTCGTTTTTTCGTCATTGGAATACTCCGTTTGATTGAAGCATAAAAAAACAAATCTTGAAAATAACGCTATGTCTACCGTTGCCATTTCCTGACCTGATACAACGACACCTGAATCTACTGATGTAATTTCTCTTTTTTTGTCGCGATCCATGTTCATTCTGGATCTACCTGCGCCGTCCCAAAGACCTTTCAAAAACTCGCGTTTTGTCAGATCAATATTATTCTTAAACTCGTCAAGGTGAACGATAGCATTAGCACACTGAGCAACAGCATCAGCAAGCGCCGGTATAGTTGCGTTTGATAAGTTGGGCGGTGTATTCTTGACGATAAAGAATGCCATGAGAGAATGGCCTAATTCTGATTTTCCTGCTCCTTTCGGTCCGAATAGGTTGAGGATTGGAAACGACTTGGTTGACGATACTATAACATCTCTGAACAGGGTAGCGATCAGAAAGCAAACAGCCATTTTAGCGTTGTCTCCAAATACCTGAATGAGCTTATTGGTGTAATCTTTCATCGTTATATTGTTTAAGTTGAGATGAACAAATCTCTTTTCGAACTGGAATAGTTGTTTCTCCGCCGAATAGATCTTTGAATTAGCCGGGATATACACATTTTCAGATTCAAGACGAACAATGCCGTATTCGTCAGTAGGATAAAACTTTTCGTCATACACTCCGTTTCCCCAGGCAAAGAATCCTCCATTTTTTTGCCAACCAAGTTGAGTCACCTCAGTTGCTGTTTCGGTTTTCTCGTAAAGGAATTTTTTAAGTTTAATAAGCTGCGGTTCGCCAGCTTCCCAAATGTAGTTTCCAAGACCTTCCATCTTTAGTTTGAATTTTCCGAGAGAAATCAACTCTTCTTGTTTCATTTCAACGATATGTTCTATGTTCGACGCATTTTTTATCTTATAAAGTCGTCTGGGATTAATAGCATCGATAATATGAAACATCGGTGCCATCGTGAAATTGGACCATTGTACGGCTCCTTCTTTGCCCATCCCATAGTAAGAGTTTCGTTCAATCCAGAACCCAAACCTATGAAGATCATCAGTATCCAGCTTGTTTTCTTTTTTAGCTTTCCCGGTTGATCTGTCTTTTGCTTCTTCGATTGCTTTTCGCCAAAGATTAGCTTTCCCGCCACCCGGAAGAGTAGCCAGCTTATCAACATACATCGAAATGGATGTCTTGTCGTCGATAGTTGCAAGCATATCGCTTATCTGAGTAACGACATCCTTTGCTTCTGATACAGGGATATTTGCGTAAAGAGACTTTTCGGCCAACCATATAATGAAATCTTTCTCCTCAATCGCTTTTAGCTGCTCGATATTTACGAGGTACGAGTCAGGATCTTGCTTTTCTCCGTTCTCGTTAGTAGGGATCTCTTTTACCGTAACAGTTAATCCGGCTTTAACGGCGGTGATCCCGTTCTTTTTTACCGCGTTTATTCCTGCTTTATCTGCATCCGGGATAAACGTAATTCGTTTGGTTGCTTTAGCTATTGTTTTTAGTTGAGAGTCTGTCAAAGCTGTACCAAGTGGCGCAATACTGTTGTATGCTTTAATCTGGATCAGCTTCATAGCATCCGGAGCACCTTCTACGATATACATTCGGTTCTCTTTGATCGCTTCGCGGAATGCCTGACCGAAACCAAACAGACTTGTTGTCTTAGAATAAATCATAGACTCCTTGCTGTTGATGTACTTTGGTGCTTCTTCTGATCCAATGTGTCTGGCGGTGAATCCTTCTATCCGTCCTGATTTATTCAGAATGGGTATCGTGATTCGGTTGCGGAATGAATCGATTAGATTCCCTTTGCTGGAAGGTTGAATTAATCCTAATTCGAGTAGTAAGTCTGAATTGAGTTGCATCTCTTTCGCGGCCGTCACTAATGACTCCCATGAGTTAGGTGCAAATCCGACTCCCATAAATTTGAGCGTCTCAGCCTTCCAGCGCGTGTCTGCATATTTCTTTGCTTCAGGAGTAACAGAAAGCTGTTTTTGGAACCAGGCATTCACTTTCTCGTTAATGATATACATCGCTTCTCTTTTCAGATTCGCTTGGACTTCTTCCGGAGTTTCCTGTTTTTCATCAACTTCGATATTGTACTTAGCTGCTAATTTTTTCACAGCTTCAGAAAATGTGAACCCTTCCTTTTTCATTAGGAAAGAAATAGCATCACCTCCTTCTCCGCAGGCGAAACACTTGCAAATGCCTAATGCGGGTGTTACGTAGAAATTTGTTGCTCTGGCATCTTCGTGAAATGGACATTTGCCAACATATTTTGATCCTGATTTCTTTAAAGAAGTATATTCTGCAACAATGTCTTCAATAACGGTTGCGTTAACGACTCTGTCTATCGTGTTCTGATTTATCATTATTATTCGTAGTTATATTTATACTTATGAGGTTCTCTAATAAGTGTAATGCGTACATTAAGCTGGGGGGCTATAGGTTTGCATTGTAATAATTAACTAACTCAACAGTGTTTGTACACTTTGTTTTTGCAAGTATATTGCGTCTGTGGGCATTGACAGTATATATACTAATGTATAACCTGTCTGCAATTTGTTCCGATTTCAACCCGGTCGCGATCAACTGGAGGACATCCATTTCTCGCTGTGATAATTCAGTATTGAGCTTCGGACTACAACAAATACTTTCAAGTTTACATTCACCTCTTAGCGGGCAGTGTACCTGTTCGAAATTCCACCTACCGTTTTCATCGATATCAATATTAAGTGTGTCGTAGCTACCGAAGTTGCAGCGGATAAACCGGCTTACGATCTGATACTGATAATAGAAAACATTGGAGCTACTTCGTTCGTACAATTTACATAGGGCCTTATAGGCATCTGTATAGTTGTTTGAAATGTAGTCAAGGAAAGCAGTAATGAGCTCTCTATCCTTAATGTAGTTGTCGGATAGTGTCCTGACAGGTTCTCCTGTGGTCTGGATCATAACCTCACCAAAGGGGGACGTGAAAAATTCAATTCCGTTTAATTTCATGGTTATTCTTTTTTCGTTTTAATCACATTATCTACTGATGTATTCATTTTCTTAGCCCACCATTTAAACTCCAGTGGTCTATATCTGTTGAATCTCATTTTTTTATAGAATGCATCTTGAGAATAATCAAAAGATTTCATGAAGTCTTCACGAATTTTCTTTTTATCTGTATCACCAAGTTCCTGGTAGTAGTTTGATATAACTATTTTTTCATTTTCTTCTTCCATGTTGTCGGTATTATTATTTGTATTATTAAATTTATAATGCAAATAAAGATAAACTTTGACTCATAATCAAAGAAAATATTGAATAATTTGCAGAAAAAGTTTCACTAATTTATCTTGTGTATGGCTAACTTTCAGATTATAAATGATTTAATACTTGAAAAAAAAGTTGCAAAAAAGGATCTATGTGAAAGTGTAGGTATAAGCTATACTGCACTAAGTGATATTATTGAGCGTAACTCTACTAAAACAGATACTCTTGAGAAAATTGCAAAATTCTTCAGAGTCCCAGTGTCTGTATTTTTTGGAGAGCAAGTGGCTGAGGGTATTCCATCTGCTGATAATGAAAGCGGTCTGCTTCGAGAAATAGAGCTACTTAAAGAAATAGTTGCAGAAAAAGAACGCACTATTCAAATACTAATGAAACAGAAATAAGCCAACAATTATTAGCAGAAAGCTGTCTATAAGCATTGTTGGTAGTATATAATTTTGTCCTTAATAATAATAAGACTATGAAACTAAGAGTAAGATTGTTCGATCCAGAAACGGTGACTAACCGCTTTGAAACTATTCAAATTGACTCAGTATTACACAAGACGGCATTTAATCATGTAATATTAGTTACCTGGAATGAAGAAGAGAATGGTATGTATGATGCAGTAAGAGTATTTGACCATACAATATTTAGAGGAAAGATAGGAGATAAATCTATTCTTTTGAAAGCTGTATCAGCTTTAGACGTATATGAGTATAATATTATACCATTAAGTGTCGAAATGGATGATAAAACTCTTTACACCGATGCTACTCATCAGCCGTATCAGTTGGTTGATTTAGACCTTGCTCTTAAAGAGTCACGCGATCAGAGATTAGATGATTTAATCAAGAGCTGGAAAGAAGTCTTTAGCACTAATAATGTGTGGACAGAATTCTCTGAAGAAGATAAAAAATAATATACAATTAATGTACAATTAAACGAGGTATACACTATATACAGTTTGTATTTGGTTGATATATAGTGTTGTATAGAATGTTAATAAACTCCCTCCAGCTCCACTAACTCTCATAACTCGCTGATAGATAGCGCGTTTGTTGATTTTTACTTATCGCTAATAAGTGTATAACTGTATATTTAGTGTATACGGTAGCTGGGGGGCTAATTACTCTTATATTATGGCTAGAAAAAAATCAATCATGATCCTGCCTGTTCTTCGTGATCAGGCAGGATCCATGCAAAAAAAATGGTACGTTGAATATTCGTACAGAAATCCTCACACGGATGAAATGCAACGCTTCCGGACTTATATAACGTCATTTACTGCAAAAGAACGTTATTCAGAAGCAAAAAAAATAATCAAAGATATTACGGATAAATTGGAATCAGGTTGGAATCCATGCACAGAAACAAAAGTTGTGTATGAGGATCAACTTGCTTATAGGTCGCTCGCTCGGAAATACGGATCAGTAAAATCTGAAATTGAATCAATGTCTTATTTGATAAGTGAGTTTTTAAAATCCAAGCAATTGGAAGTAAATGACAAAACTTATATGACTTATCAGTCAAGATTGAGAATTTTTTACAATTATCTGGTTTATATCAAGAAAGAGCGTATTGCAATTGGATCCATCGATCAGGAATTTGTAATTGAATTCTTGAAATATATCTGTAGTCGTGATAATCTGGCTCATCGAACGATACTCAAGTATCAGCAGATTCTTTTTTCTTTATTTGAATTCTATAGGAAGAAAAAATACTTTCTGTTAAACCCGGTTGTTGACATTCCACGCATTGGACGTACTGTGGATATGGCGGCAGCAGGCATGAATTCGGATGATAGGAGAGAGCTTATCGATATCATTGAAAAGGAAGATGAGCAGCTATATCTAACCTGCTTATTTTTATATTATTGTGCGATTCGCCCAGGCCAGGAACTTCGTCTGCTTAAAGTAAAAGATATAAATTTTGACTATTGCCTTGTTACGATCGATGCTTCTAATGCTAAAAATGGTCAGAGAGAGACGGTTTCAATGCCGGAACAGTTTAGGGATATCCTACGAGATTATAGAATAGATTTATGTCATAAAGAATTATACGTCTTTGGGAAGTCTGGAAGACCAGGGCTTGAACCTCTTGGCAAGAACACATTACGAAATAGATTTAATCGGATCCGCGATTATCATGGGTATAGTAAGGATTATAAATTGTATAGCTGGAAGCACACCGGAGCTCAAGCTCTAAAGGATGCAGATGCATCGCCGTATGAAATACAGCGACATTTACGCCATAAATCCTTTGAAACGACAGAGCGATATTTGCGAAAGAGAATGGGTGAGATGTCTGATAAGATTAAGAAAGATTTTCCTGATATAAAAAGATAAATAAAAAAAGCCAGGTATATTGCTCCTGGCTTTTTTTATTGGCTCGCGTCAGCGAGAGCAAGATGTATTTTTGTATAACAAAAAATAGATAAGCTCGATTTCATCGGCTTTTCTTTATTTTAATATTTCTCCATAGTCGCCATATTTTGATGTATACGAAAATATATAAATACGAAAGTACATTTTTTCGTACTTACGTGTTAATATATTTTTTTATCGTTCAGTATAGTAATTATTTAGCAAGATGGTATCACGTAATTGTTAATACATTGTGTATTTACAATTGGCTATTTAGTGGCAAAAGAATAAATCAACTTAATTAGGCTAATTTTCTAATAAGTATCTTATTGTCGAATAAAAAATAAATATACCTTTATTGCGCTAACCTGTCCAAGTCGGAGGGATTAATGGAGTGGCGTCCAATTAATTATAATGAATAATAGTATTAAAAAGGGGTCTGTGGTTGAGTTAAAAAGTGGCGGACCATCAATAACTGTCTATGAAATTGATAATGGAAATGCACGGTGCGTGTGGTTTCTTCAGGGGGAGGCCAAGGAAGGCTGTTTCGCTATTGAGGCATTAGATTTCATTCGTGATTAAATCTCATAAAAAAGAGCACCCAGAAAATGGATGCTCTTTTTTATGAATAAAAACGTTCAAATTGTTCCCTTCGTGAACGCTCAGATTTCACCATTAGTTGACTCATTAGAAAATTCTGTTTCCCACTTTTTTTTAAAATCTTCATCAACCTCTTTCCATTCTTCATTATTAATATCACCGAACAGGCAAGATGCGAATACTCTATTACTTTCATTATCTACAACTACTTGTGTAAGATAATAATTTTTGTTTGCAATTAATTCTTTCATAGTTATTATTAGATACTTGATAATACAACACTACCTTTAGTTGATGTGGCTGGGAGTAATGCCGTCACATCCGCATCATTCGATAATCTATTATACGCTTCATTATGCAGTGTAATTACGATAGGCGATGATACAGCATTAATTCTATTAGACAACATATATACTAGACTATTCTTTGATATATTTTTAGAGTCTTTAAATCTAATATTCATATTCAACCCCTTCAATTTAACCTCAATTAATTCGTTACACGAATCAAACGATATATTTAATACTGATACAATATCGCTTACATCCAATGTTGAATTTATATATTTTAACATATCGCAATATGCAAATAAATTAACTCCATTTTTTTTAAGTTTAATTCCAGAGTCTGAATTATTGCTGTCTACACTGTAGTATGCGTATGAGAATACTGTCATATAGCTTCTATAATAGCATAAGTTGTCGCCTGTGAATGGGATATATGAAGTACCCCAGTGTGAAATTGTCACAACTTTAGGCGATGGAATATATTGATTAGCCGAAGAATTTCTATAGTGCGAATAATCATCTAAATGAGCATAACACCCTGATGCAATTACCTCAATAGCCTCTGGATATGTTATCTTATCCTCTTGCATGAATTGGAAATAACCAGACGCTTCATTGTACCTTCCCCATTTCTTGAATCTATAATTCCAGCTATCAACGAACTCCTTCGGAATTATATGCCCCCCATATCCTTTATAATATAATTTGATCACATCTTGCTCAAGCTGAGCATTTTTGTCAGCCACTTTTTTAACCTCTGCTCCAACATACTCTTCTGCGGCTAAATACTTCTTTGGCTTACTTGTAGGATTCCATCCACAGCCATAGAAGACTTTACCTGTTTTAGATTCAACACCTAAAACAGAACTTGAGCCACCATCATCCTCGTTGTATATGTATCTATCTGACGATCCATCTGAATTATAAGATGTAGGGACAGTCTCCAATAATTGTTCTCTTACATATCCAATTTCCTTATTAATATCTACCTCTTTAGCATCCACATACTCTTCTGTTGCAAGATCTTTCTTTTCTCTGCCCTGACCAGCTCCTTTGAAAACAGAAGCCTTCCCGGATCTCGAATTAACACCTATTCCTGCCGTGCGATCAGCATCATCATTAACGATAAGAACAACGTTCTCTGATCCATCTTCAAGCGTTTCTTTGTTAATTGTTTGCTCTAACTGAACCAATTTTCTCCCGTCAGCGAAAGGCATCCAATTCCCATCGTTGCCCCATTGAGTTGTATCATATCCAATGTACTGCTCTGTGATTACTCCAGTTGAGGTAGTGTATGAAATAATCGATCCAGGTTTGCGAAAGTTAGTAGGCACAGCAGCCCTAGCAGTTGCTGCTGTATAGTCATTTTTATTATTAATGATTGACAGATTCATGATCTGCATATCCTTCAAATCAAATTCGGCTTTAATAGCATCAGCATTATCATTGAAATTTTGAGCAATTTCAGCGCCTGAGCTTGGCAGATTAGATCCCCCTGAGGACCATATTTTTTTAAAATTCCTTGCCATAATGGGTTTATTAAAATTTATAATGTTCGATCGTGATAAAGAAATCCATACTCATTAAGTTTGTTGTCCTGTAGTATCCATTCCCCGAATTCGGCATCCGGAGCAGATAGATCTATGTCCATTTGTGCCAGTGTATCTTTCGTATCATACAATGCGGTAAGATTTAGATATATTATATCTGATTCTATTGTTGATGATACACTTTCTACAAGTATTTTATCCAATCCTTTTTTTGTTTCAAGCATTATCTTGTTAGACGAGAGAGCTTCGAAAGCATAAGATTGATTATCCTTATGAGTAGTAATCTGTATATTTAGTTTTCTTACATTAACGACTCGTTCCTGTTCTGATATATATTCATTGATATCCTGATTGAGAATATTCGAGAACGAATCATCAGTATCAGATTCAGAATCTCCGTCTTTCACAACACATTCAATTTTTTCGTAGCAACCAAGAGAATTAAGAAAAACAAGACAATCTGTATCTACAGTAGATTTAGTGATTGATATGTCGAATATATAGCTGTGATCAACTAGAACACTAAAGAAAGAACTGATCTCTTTATATAAAGTATATATCTGCTTTCTTAGCTCAGCGATTGAAAATGAACATATCGTGCCAGCTGGCATAGCCGGAGTAATTACCATTCGACCACGATCCGAAACAAATGCAACAGATTTACCCGGATGGATAAACTTAAGATCTGTAATTTCCTTCTCACCTATAGTTATATGCCTACCGTTTGTTCTTGTTGTGAATAGAAATTGTCTTGTATGATTATTAAGTCTGTAGCTGAATATATCCAAATTATATTCATGCAGATGTCTTCGCGTCTTTGTTGATACACCTCCATAGAATGCAATTCGTGTTTCTAATCTATTACCAAGCTCTAATATTGCGTATTGATATTCAACATAATCATTAATCTCTGCGATAATAGACTTACTGTTAATATATACAGGGAGATTTATAGATGCTTTAATTAGTTCACGTATATCAACCTTTACAAAGCCACCTCCTGGATATGCCTTTATGTTTTTTGATACGCCAGGGGATATCACTGTTATATTTATCGGCTCATTTGTTGATACACCTATAATTATAGGGTTATCAACAAATGAGTATAAAGGTGGCGCCTGATTTAGTTCTGCCATATCATTTAGATTTGCATTTCACTACAATAATATCTCCAACCATGCTTGTTTCAAGCATGGCGTTACCTTCCACAAATAATTCACGCTTATCACTTGGTGTTGTCATGAATAGATAAAAATCGTCACGCGATGCACTCGGATTAGCTATGAGTATTTTGTACTTGGCAAACAAACTATCGTTTGCCTCTACTGATTCTGTTGTAATGATAGTATTCATGTACAAATAATGGTTTTAAAATATTCTGTATAAAGGACATCTAT
>JBOFSC010000468.1:0-4242 GCA_051651345.1 Enterobacteriaceae bacterium | reverse complement strand
AGACGCGCTGATCAATCGCATGGGGTTTAACAATCTGGGCGTGGATAATCTGGTTGAAAATATTAAACGCAGCCGTTTCGGTGGCATTATTGGAGTCAACATTGGTAAAAACCGTGATACCCCGGTAGAGCAGGGACAGGATGATTATCTGCTGTGTATGCAGAAAGTTTATAATTACGCCGGTTATATCGTTATTAATATCTCCTCTCCTAATACGCCGGGGTTGAGAACCTTACAATATGGTGACGCGCTGGATCAGTTATTAGCGGCGGTTAAACAGAAGCAGGCAGAATTAGCCGCGCAATACCATCGTACCGTACCCATCGCGGTCAAGATAGCACCGGACCTTTCAGTACCGGAATTGGTTCAGATAGCAGACAGCTTGCTGCGCCACAATATTGAAGGTGTTATTGCCACCAATACCACCCTGGACAGAAAACTGGTCAGTGGTTTAAATCACTGTGAGCAGACGGGGGGCTTAAGTGGTCGTCCATTACAATTGCCAAGTACGGAGATTATTCGCCAGCTGGCTCAGGAACTGCAAGGTCGGATACCGATTATTGGAGTGGGCGGCATTGACTCTTTAGTGGCGGCGCGGGAAAAAATGGCGGCAGGGGCAACACTGCTGCAGATCTACTCCTCATTTATTTATCATGGCCCCGGACTGGTCAAAAAATTGGTGCAGCATATTTAAATTATTAACAGTCTGTAATCCTGAGGGGAAAACTGCCCCTCAGAGCCGATTAAATTGTAGCCATAATAAAAATATCGTTTATAATGATGAACAATAATATAGAGATTTAAATTAGTCCTGAATTATTTCGAAATGTGACCATTTGAAAAGAGCAGGATATTTTTTACCGGGGCAAACTCATTGTAGCGAGGAGAGGCCATGAAGATCATACCAAACGATAATTGGTTATGGTATTTCGATGCGCAATATGAGCGCGTGATGCTGGATATGGCGAATGATATGCTATTTCGTTCGCGCTTCACTCCTAAAATGCTTATCCCTGATGCCTTTGTCAGCTCCTCCTTTAGCGTAGAAGATGCCACCCTCTATTATCACTACAGCAGCAGTTGTCGCAGCCTTGACCAGTTAAGTGAACAACAACAAAATGAACTGACACTGAATGCGCTGGTGGCCTGGCGCTTTTTAAAACCTCAGATGCCGAAAAGCTGGCATTTCACACAGTACCTGAAGCAACACTGCCCGCAGCATGGCGAACTGGTTCAGGTTAACTGCCTGCAAGATACGCAAACCGTCACTTTGCTGGTGGTGGAATCTGGAGAGCAGGCCAGTTTGTGCCTGCTGGCGCAACCGGTATTGGATCTCTCTGGTCGACAGTTACTGCTGGGTGATGCCATCAAAATCATGAATGATCGCCTGCTGAAGTTGAGCACAGCGCCTGTGACAGCGCAATACGCTGCTGTCATATAACTAAAGCCTCTCTTTATCTGCGCTATTCTGCTGACTTTCACGTTAGCCGCCGTTGTACTCTATAGGGTATAATGCGACGCTATTTTATATCCCACAGGTGATCAAGTATGTATGCACTGTTTGCCAGCACAGGCCAGGGGCTGGAAGAATTATTAAAAAAAGAGCTGGAATCATTGGGGGCACAACAGTGCAAACTTGTTCAGGGTGGAGTCTATTTTCAGGGTGATCAACGCCTGCTCTATAGCGCGTTACTGTGGAGTCGGCTGGCATCCAGGATCCTGCTGCCCCTCAGCGAGTTTCAACTGCGTGATGACAATGACCTCTATCAGGCCGCCAGCGATATCGACTGGCCCGGGCTATTTACTGTCGGTTGCACCTTTGCCGTGCACTGTAGCGGTACCAATCAGATAATTCGTAACAGCCAGTATGGTGCCCTCAAGGTGAAAGACGCCATCGTGGATGTGTTTAACCACAAGCTGGGTCAGCGCCCGGATGTGGCGAAACAGCAACCGGATATCCGGGTGGTACTACATATTGGCAGAGACCAGGCGAGCCTGGCGCTGGATCTGAGTGGTTCAGGTCTGCATCAGCGCGGCTATCGCCTGACTCAGGGAGAGGCGCCGTTAAAAGAGAATCTGGCAGCGGCGCTGGTTCGCCGTTCCGGCTGGCAGGAGGGAACTCCTTTGCTGGACCCCTTCTGCGGCTCCGGCACGTTGCTGATAGAAGCAGCGCTAATAGCGGTGGATCAGGCTCCCGGACTCTATCGTACCGAATGGGGTTTCAGTGCCTGGCTGCAACATGATGAGTCACTGTGGCGGGAAGTGTTGGCCGAGGCCAAAGTGCGGGCGAAACGCGGACGACAGAAGTATAGCGGCCGCTTTTATGGTTCTGATGTGGATAGCCGGGCTATCAGTGCTGCTCAGGCTAATGCCCGTCGTGCTGGAGTGGCAGAGCTGATCACCTTTACGGTGGCGGATATCCAAACCGTACCAAACCCCTGTCCGGACGCAGAGACCGGCACCATACTGAGTAACCCGCCTTATGGTGAACGCCTGGATAGCGAACCGGCGCTGATCGCGCTCTATGGCCTGCTGGGCCAGGTGATGAAGCAGCATTTTTCTGGCTGGCGTCTCTCACTGTTATGTTCATCACCGGAGCTGCTAAGCTGCCTGCAACTGCGAGCGGACAAGCAGTTTGCCGTTAAAAATGGTCCACTACAGTGCCAGCAAAAAAACTATCTGCTGGCCGTCAGAACGGATAACAGCAGTGCAACTTCCTGTGCTGAGGATTTTTGCAACCGTCTGCGCAAAAATCAGCGTAAGCTGGATAAATGGGCGCAGCAGGAGGGTATCGACTGCTATCGCCTCTATGATGCGGATTTGCCGGAATACAATGTGGCAATTGACCGCTATGGCGACCGTGTGGTAGTGCAGGAGTACGCGCCGCCGAAAACGGTGGATGCCCGCAAAGCGCGTCAACGTCTGTTTGATGTGGTCAACGCAACGGTATCTGTGTTGCAACTCTCCCCCCAGCACCTGGTGCTGAAAACCCGGGAGCGGCAGAAAGGCAAAAGCCAATATGAGCGTCTGGCGCAGAAAGGCAATTTTCTCCAGGTACAGGAGTATGGTGCCCAATTTTGGGTTAATTTAACCGATTATCTCGATACCGGTCTGTTTCTTGACCACCGGGCGATCCGCCGCAAATTACAAACCCTGTGTCGCGGCAAACATTTCCTCAATCTGTTCGCTTATACCGGCACGGCGACGGTGCATGCCGCTCTGGGTGGTGCCCGCAGTACCACCACTGTAGATATGTCGAATACTTATTTACAGTGGGCAGAGCGTAATATGCAGCTCAATGGACTCAGTGGCCGGCAACATCGGCTGATCCAGGCGGATTGTCTGGCCTGGCTGGCAGAGAGTGACGAACAGTTTGATATTATCTTTATCGATCCGCCCACCTTCTCGAACTCCAAACGTATGGAGGGCACCTTCGATGTCCAGCGGGACCATTTGCACCTGTTAAGGCTGGCGCAGCGTCGCCTCAATCCCGGGGGCACAATAGTGTTCTCCAACAACCGGCGGGGCTTTACTATGGACCACGCCGGTCTGGCAGAAAAAGGTTTGCAGGCCCGTGAGATTACCGAACAGACGAGATCCCTTGATTTTGCCCGTAATCGCCATATCCACAACTGCTGGTTGATCACAAAGAAGGAGCAGTAAGATGGCATTAATCAGTCTGTCCGCAGGGTGTCTCTCTTTTGGCGATGTTCCCCTGTTACAGGATGCAGAGCTGCATCTGGAAGAGAATGAAAGGGTGTGTCTGGTGGGGCGCAATGGTGCCGGGAAATCCACTTTGCTGAAAGTCCTCTCGGGTGAACAGCACCTGGATGACGGGCAATTGCGCTATGCCCAGGACCTGGTGGTGGCGCGTCTGCAACAGGACCCGCCACGTACGGCCAGCGGCACGGTATTTGATTTCGTTGCTGAAGGTTTGGCCGAGCAGGCTGACCTGCTCAGGGAATATCACACCCTGTCGGCCCAGTTAGCCCACAAGGAGCAACCAGCACAGTTACGGCGTCTGGCTGAACTCCAGGAGAAGGTGGAGCAACAGGGGCTGTGGCACCTGGAGAAGCGGATCAATGATGTTATCGCGCAGTTAGGGCTGGAGGCGGATACGCTGCTGTCGGCCCTTTCCGGCGGCTGGCTGCGTAAAGCAGCGCTGGCCAGAGCGCTGGTGACGGCACCGGATGTTCTGCTGCTGGATGAACCCACAAACCACCTGGATATCGAAACCATCAC
>JBOFSC010000467.1:0-1799 GCA_051651345.1 Enterobacteriaceae bacterium | reverse complement strand
CAGTGAATCGAATGTTATTAGCCATTTTACCCTGGTTTATGGGGTGCTCGATCTGGTCAGTGGGCAGGGCCTGTTATGTCAGGCCGGGCATCCCACACCGCTACTGATCAATCCCCAGGGGCAGGTCAGCTATATTGGTGAAGGCGGTGCCCCGGTGGGACTGATTGAACAGGCTGAGTATCAGGATACGGCGTTTACGCTCCAGCCAGGTGATCGCCTGTATCTTTACACCGATGGCATTATCGAATGTGAAAATCCGCAAAATGCCCTGTTTAGTACCCAGCGTCTGCAAGAGCTGTTACTGATCTCACGACATTTGCCATCGACGCAATTACTGAGCCAGATAAAACAGGCGCTGGTGGCCTGGCGTGATGTTAAAAAAAACACTGAACTGACAGCAATAAGCCATACTTCATTTAATGACGATATCTCTCTGTTGATGATAGAACGGCAGCAGTAGCCCTGAAAGGGCCACAGGTTATCGGGAGACAGCATGCATTTTGAAACACAGATTTTTCATAACGTCCATGTGATCACGCCGCTGGTGCGTCGTCTTGACGCATCGGTTTCGACCAAATTTAAACAGGAGACCCTGCTCAGAATAGAGACAGGCTCTTTTGATTTGCTGCTGAATTTCTGCCGGGTGGATTTTGTCGACAGCAGTTGTCTTGGGGCGCTGGTCTCTCTGCTCAAAGCGATGCAGGACGAGAGAGAGCTGGCTCTGTGCGCGCTGAACGACAATATCAGGGGCATGTTTCAACTGACCCGCATGGACCGGATATTCACCATTTATCCTGATCAAAGTAGCGCATTACAACGAATGTGCTCCTGCACCTCCTGATGAGTTCCGGTTATGAAAAGGGACAACGGGCATTCGGTGGATTCATTTACTGTTTCGGTAACGATACCCGCGACGCTTTATAGTTTGACCCCAATAAGTGAACAATTACATCTGTTTTTGCGTTTTTGTACCGGCTCTTTTATCTCACTGCATCCGGAAATTGCCTATGCGCTGGATGTTGCCTTAGGGGAGGCGGTAACCAATATTATCCGTCACGGATTGCCACAATATACGGAGCAGTCAGTGGAGGTGAATTTCGCCTGTTCAGCGCGTCAAATAACGATGGAGATTCACGATCAGGGTAAGCCCATTCCCATGATCCTGCTGCAGCAGCGCAGCAGGCAGGGCTGGCCGGATCTCTGGCAACCGGAACGACCAGAAAGCTGGCCGGAAGAGGGGTTGGGCTTGATGCTCATCTACACCATGATGGATAAAGTGCTGTATCGCAGCGATCCTCTCACCAATCATTTGACCTTAATCAAATATCTCACCGCATGATCGGCAACATATCTTCGTCTGCTAACTGATACCTTGAAAGAGAAAATTGTTCAACTAAACTTACTATCAGGTTGTTCCTCCCCCTGTGATATTTCACATCGGCTGGAGGAGTTTGACACATTTTCTCCGCTTCTCTATTGATGCAACAACCTGACTCCATAGCATTCAACAATGTTCCATTTTCTCATTGCCAGGTGCGGCACTGAGTGACATATCAGGGAACTGATGACCTGAATTCTCATAACGAGGTAACCTATGAAGGTTGATCAGCGACTCTACATCACGCTAAATCTTGCCGCAGAACCCCGCAGCCTTGCGGTACTGGTGGCCACTCTCCATTCAATACTGCAACAAATTGAACACCCTCTTGAGATAGAACAGGAGCTGGATGATGAAATCAGTGACCTGTTTATCCGTCTGATCGACAGCCTGGAGGAGAAGGAAGCGGCCGAAGGTGTCA
>JBOFSC010000466.1:0-18787 GCA_051651345.1 Enterobacteriaceae bacterium | reverse complement strand
AATCCTCACGCCCTGTTTGATGTGCAGATTAAGCGCTTGCATGAGTATAAACGGCAGCATTTGAATCTGTTGCATATCCTCTCCCTGTATCGACAATATCGGGATAATCCTTCTCTGGACAGGGTTCCGCGTCTGTTCTTGTTCGCTGCCAAGGCGGCGGCAAGCTATAAACTGGCAAAGAATATTATTTATGCCATCAATCAGGTGGCTGAAAAAATTAACCGTGATCCTAAGGTCAGGGAGCATCTGCAGGTGCTGTTTATTCCTGATTATCGTGTCTCTCTGGCGGAATTGATGATCCCGGCCACAGACTTATCGGAGCAGATCTCCACCGCCGGTAAGGAGGCTTCCGGTACCGGCAATATGAAGCTGGCACTCAACGGCGCGCTGACCATCGGGACCATGGATGGGGCCAATGTGGAGATTGCGCAGCAAGTGGGAGCGGAGAATATCTTTATTTTTGGTCATACCGTAGAGCAGGTAAATGCTTTGCTGCAGCGCGGTTATAAGCCACAGCAGATCCTGAAAAAAGATCCTCATCTGCGCCAACTGCTGCGTGAGCTTAGCAGCGGCGCTTTCAGTGGTGGAGATAAGCAGGCTTTTGCGCCCTTACTGCACAGCCTGCAACAGGGAGGCGACCCCTATCTGGTGCTGGCGGATTTTGCCGCCTATTGTCAGGCCCAGCAGGAAGTGGATCAGCGTTTTTGTGACCGCGAAAAGTGGACACGCAGTGCGATACTCAATACGGCCCATGTGGGCTTCTTCAGTTCAGATCGCTCCATTCGCGATTATCAGCAGCGTATCTGGCAGCAGGAGCCCTCTCCCCTATGAAGCCATCATCACTGATTAGCAAAGCGCAGCAGGCGGGTATTGCCAGCCATTTTCTTGATATGGAGGGCCAGGAGCAGGCTATCGGCCAGGAGACATTGCGCACCCTGCTGAGTCTGCTGAGCCCGCAACAGGATAAGGCGCGCCCTCTGGCGGAGGTACAGGTGTGCACTCAGGGTGCGCGTCCTCGTTTGCCGGTCAGATTACAGGCCGCAGCAACCTGGTCTCTGCACCTGGAGCAAGGGGGAGAGCATACGGGCCAGTTGTCTGCCAGTGCCTGCGAGCTTAGCCTGCCGGGCAAATTGCCCCTCGGATATCATCAACTGACGTTGCACAGTGCAGGCAAGACGTGGCACTGCCGGGTGATTATCGCGCCCAGGCGCTGTTATGAGCCGGAGGCGATTCATCAGGGGCAAAAATTATGGGGCACCTGCCTGCAACTCTACACGCTCCGTTCCGCAGATAACTGGGGTATCGGCGATTTTGGCGACTTGTACAAAATCTGTGGGGAGATTGCCCACCGGGGGGGCGCTTTTATTGGCCTGAATCCACTACATGCCCTCTATCCTGCCGTGGCAGAAAGGGCCAGCCCCTATAGTCCTTCATCCCGACGCTGGTTAAATATCATCTATATCGACCTCAATCAGGTCAGTGATTTTATCCACTCTCCGGTGGCGCAGAAATGGTGGCATAAATCCCAAACTCGACAGCGTTTGCAGACACTCAGGGAGAGTGAGTGGGTGAATTATAGCGGCGTGATGGCGCTAAAACAGGAAGCGTTACAACTGGCGTTTCAGCAGTTCTGCCAGCGAGCGGAGACGGACCAGGCGCTGCTGGATTTTCGCCAGTTTGTCCACCAGGGGGGCGAAAGCCTGTATCGGCAAGGGCTGTTTGATGCGCTGCAGGCCCATCTGTGTCACCACGAGGGTGGTGCGGAGGGATGGCAGGCCTGGCCCGCACAGTGGCAGCAACCGGACAGCCCACAGGTGCTGCAATTTGCACAGCAACAGGCGACACAAATCGAGTGTTTTCTCTGGGCGCAATGGCTGGCGCAACAACAGCTGGAGCGCTGCTATCAACACTGCCAGGCATTACAGATGTCCATCGGTCTGTATCGCGATCTGGCGGTGGGCGTGGCCAGGGGAAGTGCAGAAACTTGGTCGGATCGCCCGCTCTATTGTATGCAGG
Source organism: Enterobacteriaceae bacterium (assembly GCA_051651345.1). Lineage (GTDB taxonomy): Bacteria > Pseudomonadota > Gammaproteobacteria > Enterobacterales > JBOFSC01 > JBOFSC01. Next base: position 16,771 of record JBOFSC010000466.1, on the reverse strand, counting down.
CCACGGTGGGTGCGCCCCCGGATAAGCTCGGTCCATTGGGGCAGGATTGGCAACTGCCTCCATTGCAACCGCAGGTGTTACGCCAGCGGGCTTATCAGCCCTTTATCGATCTGTTACGGGCTAATATGCGAGCCTGTGGCGCATTACGTCTGGATCATGTGATGGGTCTGATGCGTTTATGGTGGATTCCGCAAGGGCAGGGGGCCGGAAAGGGGGCTTATGTTCACTATCCGGTGGATGACCTGCTGGCTATTCTGGCCCTGGAGAGCCAGCGCCAGCGCTGTATGGTGACCGGTGAGGACCTGGGGATAGTGCCGAAGGAGATAGTCGGCAAACTGCGTCAATATGGCATCTACTCCTACAAAGTGCTCTATTTTGAGCAGAAAGCAGGGCGGTTTCGTGCACCGCAGGTCTATCCGGCACAGGCGCTGGCGACGATCACTACCCATGATCTGCCGACACTTTATGGCTACTGGCAACAGGATGATCTGACGCGGGGAACTGAACTGGGCTTCTATCCTGATGCCGCGTTACGTCAGCGTCTTTGCCAGGAGAGGCGAGTCAGTAAGCAGGGATTGCTGGATGCGCTGCATCACTACCGCCTGGTGCCGCAACGTTGTGCCCGCACAGCGCAGCGCAGCACCATGACGGCGCTGCTGAGTCGGGGTATCCAGCGTTATATCGCCAGCAGTGCCAGTACTCTGGTGGGTATCCAGCCAGAGGAGTGGTTAAAGGTGACTTCGCCGGTCAATATTCCCGGCACGGTGGAGCAGTATCCTAACTGGCGCCGTAAATTGCCTGTGCCGCTGGAGCAGATATTCACCTGTGCGCAGGTGGAATGGCTGATCAGGGATTTGAATCGCTATCGGGGAAAAGGGCATTTGCAGCCAAAATAATGCATACAAACCATGGGTTAGGATCAAATTACCGTGCTGTTAAAACTGCTATGATTTACCGTTACTGGAAATGGATAACAATTAAGGTAATGGGTATGACATCTGTAAACTGCGCTGTAAAAGAAATCGCTTATCAATCCAAAGAGTATGATGAGGCTTTCGCCTTGCGTAATCTGCTGTTGCGCGTTCCCCTGGGGCTGGATATGTACACTGAAGACCTGTCTCGGGAGGTTAAATCAGTGCACGCCGCCGCCTATATTGAGGGTGAAATGGTGGGAGCGATGAATTTTTATGAGCAAACCCCTGGCGTTTACTATTTGCAGCAGATCGTGGTCTCTGAAAATCGCCATAATTGCGGTATCGGCAAAAAAATGATGGTGTTTATGGAAGAGTACTTAAAGGAAAAAGGCGCCGATAAAATCACGATGAATGCCAGGGTATCAGCGCAGAAGTTCTATGATATTTTGGGCTACTACACCGTGGGTGACGTCTTTTCCAAACCCAATTTCCCCGAGCAGATTCGGATGGATAAAGATCTTTAGGAAGGGATATGACCATCACATCAGAGCGTCAAAATGAGGTAGTCCAAACCTGTCAGTCACTGATCCGGATACAGAGCTATTCTGGTGCAGAGCAGGGTGTGGTCAACTTTATCGAGAAACTCATGCAGCAGTATGGGTTTGATGAAATTCATCGCGATCGTTACGGTAATCTGGTGGGGGGCTTTATCGGTAAGCAACCGGGCAAAACCCTCCTGCTGGATGGGCATGTGGATACCGTGCCTGCCAGCGCGGAGACCTGGAGCAAAGATCCCTTCGGCGGCGAACTTGTGGATGGCAAAATCTACGGGCGTGGCAGCTCGGATATGAAAGGGGCAGTCAGCGCCATGCTGTCTGCCGCTGCCTTTTTTGCCAAAGATAGCCAGCGCCAGTTTGCCGGTAAAATTTATGTCGCCTGTGGTGTGCATGAAGAGTGCTTTGAAGGCATTGCCGCCAGTGAGATAAGTGCCCGCTATCGCCCCGATTATGTGATTATCGGTGAAGCCTCCGCACTCAATATCAAGCTGGGTCAGCGTGGGCGTGCGGAAATCGTAGTGGAAACCTTTGGTAAACCTGCGCACTCTGCCACCCCCCAGACGGGGATCAATGCGGTCTATCAGATGACCCGACTGGTGGAACGTATTCGCTTACTGAAGGCTCCCGAACACCCGCAACTGGGGCAGGGAATTTTGGAGTTAACCGATATTAAATCCTCTCCATGGCCTGGGGCTTCAGTGGTGCCTGACTATTGCCGCAGCACCTGGGATCGCCGTTTGCTTACCGGAGAATCCCGTGAAAGTGTTCTGGCACCTCTGCAGGCTATTATCGATGAGCTGAAAGGGGAAGACAGTACCTTTAACGCTGCGGTTTCTTATGCCACAGGCTCGGAGCTATGCTACACCGGTGCAGAAATTAAAGGAGAGCGTTTCTTCCCGGCCTGGCTTTGTGACCAGCAGAGCGAGCTGGTCCAGACCGCGTTAAAGGGTTTGCAGCAGGCTGATATCGATGCGCAACTGAGCTGCTGGCCTTTCTGTACCAATGGCAGCCACTACGCAGGTGAACTGGGGATTGCCACCATGGGTTTTGGCCCCTCCAGAGAAGACCAGGCCCACACGATTGATGAGTATATCGAGGTGGACCAGTTGATTAAGGCGACACAAGGCTATTATGCGATTATCCATGCGCTGAGCAAAACAGATTCGGCATTTAACCGCTGAATGCTATGCTAGTGACATTTATGACAGGCGGAGATCTCTGCGCCTGTTTCATCAATTGGCACTGAACAGCACATGATTTTTTTGGCAAAAATATCTAATCCCCGTATGGCGCAAGCGTTTGTCGACTATATGGCCACGCAGGGGGTCTCCGTAGAGTTGCGCCCGGTGGAGCCCACCACGGCTGAGTTGTGGTTACACGATGAGGGCCAGTTAGAGCTGGCCCGCGCAGAGCTGCAACGTTTTGAGCAACAACCTGAGCACGAACGCTATATGTCAGCGAGCTGGCAGGTGAACCGCACTGATTCCCATATCCGTTATCCCGGTTTCTCTTACTGGCGTATTATTCTTCAGGGAGGCGGCTGGGTGACCCATGGTACCAGCCTGCTCTGTATTGTGGTCTATCTGCTGATGCTGCTTACCGGCGGCGATCTGATGTTTAATCTGCTCTCCTTCCCGGCGAATCAGGCTCAGATGCTACAGATTTGGCGCTGGTTTACCCCAGCCCTGCTCCATTTCACCTGGCAGCATATCCTGTTTAATCTGGTTATATGGTGGTATCTGGCTGGCCAGGTGGAGAGGGTATTGGGCAGTCGTAAATTACTGACCCTGACACTGTTATCCGCTTTTTTTTCCTCCTGCGCGCAATATTATTTCAGTGGTGTTGGCTTTGGCGGCTTATCCGGCGTGGTGTATGCCCTGATAGGTTACGTCTGGTGTTATGGTGAGCGGCGTGCCGATTCCCCGTTACAATTACCACGCGTCTTTATTGCAGTGATTGCCCTTTGGTTTGTGATTGATTATTTTGAACTGTTAGGGCCAATTGGTAATGCAGCTCATCTGTCCGGATTGATCCTGGGGCTGTTGTTGGCGTTGTGGGATACCAGCGCTAAAAAATCTGTTTGATGAGGGGTAAGGAGATGAAACAGGCACAACGGCATGAGGCGATTATTGAGTTAGCCCGATTGCAGGGCTATGTCAGTACTGAAGAGCTGGTGGAGACATTCAAGGTCAGTCCGCAGACTATCCGGCGGGATCTCAACGAATTAGCGCTGCAAAATCGCATACAGCGTCACCATGGTGGTGCCGCATTACCCTCCAGTTCGGTCAATACCGCCTACGATGAGCGTAAAGTGATGCACTACGAGGCCAAAAAGCGTATTGCCCAGATGGTCGCCAGCCAGATTCCCCATGGTGCCACCCTGTTTATTGATGTGGGGACAACGCCGGAAGCGGTGGCCCACGCTCTGCATGGTCATAAAGATCTGCGTATCGTGACCAACAACCTCAATGTGGCAACCCTGATGCTGGGACATGCTGATTGTCGGCTGATTGTGGCGGGTGGGGAGGTGCGTCTGCGTGATGGTGCCATTATTGGCGAAGCGACCCTGGATTTTATTTCGCAATTTCGCCTGGATTACGGCATTCTGGGGATCAGCGGCATCGATCAGGATGGTTCGTTGCTGGAGTTCGATTACCATGAGGTGCGGACTAAGCGGGCGATCATTGAGAACTCGCGCAATGTTTTTTTAGTGACAGATCACTCCAAGTTTGGCCGTAATGCCATGGTGAACCTGGGAGGCATAGGTCTGGTTAACACCCTGTTTACCGATCAAATGCCGCCGGCAGAAGTGATGCAGGTGATCGAGCGTGATGCAGTACAACTGGTCTGTTGTTAGAAAACGATGGTTGAAAGACGACGGTATAAAATGTTTTTAGTGGCGAGGAGACATTATGAAACAAGTTGCTGTAATTCTGTCAGGATGTGGTGTGTATGATGGAGCGGAGATCAATGAAGCGGTTTTGACTTTGCTCGCCCTTGAAGAAAATGGCATCAAATATCAGTGTTTTGCTCCTGATATAACGCAACATCATGTGATTAATCATTTAACCGGGGAAGAGTTACCCGAGAAAAGGAATGTATTACAAGAGGCGGCCCGTATTGTGCGAGGCAATATCAAACCCCTCTCTGAATGCCATGCCAGAGACTTTGCTGCCTTAGTGGTACCGGGTGGTTTTGGGGTGGCGAAAAATCTGTCTGATTTGGCCTTTAAAGGGGCGGATGTCGCCTTAAATGAAGAGTTCTTAGCGGTTTGTCAGTCCTTTAAGGGCAAGCCTGCCGGCTATATCTGTATTGCCCCCGCGCTGTTACCTAAAATCTATGGTAAGGGTGTGGAGCTGACCATTGGTAATGATCAAGGCACTATCGCTGTGATTGAGCAGATGGGGGGACAGCATAAAGTGGCCGCCGTGAATGAGATAGCGGTGGATGCTAAAAACCAGGTGGTCACGACTCCGGCGTATATGCTGGCGGGATCTATTGCGGAAGCGAAACGCGGTATTGATAAGTTGGTGAGTAAGATCAAAGAGATGATTTGATGGGTTTACTCCTCCCCCTGTCAAGGTATTGGTATCTATACATCTTTCTGATGGGGGAGGGGCTCCTAAATTCCCCTCCGTGGAGGGGTGGCCCGTCAGGGCCGGGGTGGTTAATACGCCACATCCTCATTTCAACTCTGAAAAACATCCGCTGTTCGAATATTTGATACACGAAAATCTAATATACTCCATTGCGTGCAGCGCCGGACCACCCCGGCGCTGGCGCGCCACCCCTCCACGGAGGGGAATTAACCAGCTCCCCTTGCCAGGGGAGGGAGTTAATGTATCTAGATCCTTATCGGCTTAATATGCCAGATATCATCCGCATACTCCTGGATGGTTCTGTCTGAAGAGAAGTAACCCATATTGGTGATATTAAGCAGGGTTTTGCGGGTCCACTCATCGGGAACGCGATACAATGCATCCACCTTATCCTGAGTGTCCACATAGCTGCGGTAGTCAGCCAGCAACTGGTAGTAGTCACCAAAGTTCACCAGAATATCAAACAGGTTTGAGTAGCGATTAGGATCTTCCGGGCTGAAGAAGCCGGTTTTGATCTGCGTCAGCACCTGGTGTAACTCGGGATCATTCTCGTAGTAGTCCCGTGGGTTGTAACCGTTATGGCGCAGAGCTTCCACTTGCTCCGTCGTGTTACCGAAGATAAAGATATTGTCTTCACCTACCCATTCGCGGATTTCCACGTTAGCACCATCCAGCGTCCCAATGGTCAGGGCACCATTGAGGGCAAACTTCATATTACTGGTACCGGAAGCTTCAGTACCGGCCAGGGAGATCTGTTCGGACAGATCCGCTGCCGGAATGATCTTCTGTGCCAGACTGACACCATAGTTGGGAATAAAGACCACTTTCAGACGATTGACCATGCGTTGATCGTTGTTGATCACCTTAGCCACATCATTGATCAGATGGATGATCTGCTTGGCAACGGCATAAGCTGAGGCGGCTTTTCCGGCAAAGATACAGACGCGGGGCACCCACTTTGTCTCCGGATCCTGCAGAATACGGTTATAACGGGTGATGATATGCAGCACATTGAGTAACTGCCGCTTATATTCGTGAATACGCTTGATCTGCACGTCGAACAGCGCCCGTGGGTCCACCACAATATTCAGGTTGTGGGCAATATAATTAGCCAGCCGCTGCTTATTGTGTAACTTGGACGCCTGTACTTTACGCACAAAGCTGGGGTAATCAATCTGCGGCTTCAAATCACCCAGCAGGCTGAGGTTGGTGCGCCAGAACTGACCAATATTTTCGTCAAAAATGTCTGACAGGGACTGATTCGCCAGCGCCAGCCAGCGACGTGGGGTTACCCCATTGGTTTTGTTGCAGAAACGCTCGGGGAACAGACGGGCAAAATCGGCAAACAGCGATTTGACCATTAAATCCGAATGCAGAGCAGAAACCCCGTTTATTTTATGACAACCGATTACCGCCAGCCAGGCCATTCTGATGCGGCGTCCATGAGTCTCATCCACGATGGAAACCCGGCGCAGGAAGTCAGCATCATTAGGATAAGCTTGCTCCGCCTGCTTGAGGAAACGTTCGTTGATCTCGAAAATAATTTGCAGGTGGCGTGGCAAGCATTTGCCTATCATATCTACCGGCCAGGTCTCCAGCGCTTCACTCATCAGCGTATGGTTAGTGTAAGAGAAAATCTGGCTAACCTGCTTCCAGGCATCATCCCACTCAAATTTGGACTCATCGATCAGCAGACGCATCAGCTCTGGAATCGCCAGTACCGGGTGAGTATCATTGAGGTGGATGGCTACCTTGTCAGATAAATTGTCGTAGGTTTGATAGAGCTCCCAGTGGTTATGTAAAATATCCTGCAGGGAGGAGGAGACCAGGAAATACTCCTGTTGCAGACGCAATACCCGGCCGGAGTCAGTGGAATCATTGGGATAAAGCACCCGTGAGACGTTTTCCGACAGGTTTTTATCCTCGACGGCGGCAAAGTAGTCCCCCTGGTCAAATTTACCCAGGTTGATCTCGGTACTGGCCTGAGCCGACCAGAGACGAATGGTACTGGTGGCGTCAGTGTCATAGCCTGGGATCACCTGATCGTAGGCAGCAGCCAGAATCTCTTCTGTCTCTATCCAGCGACTTTTTTTGCCTTCCTGCTGGATACGGCCGCCAAAACGGATCCGGTAACGCACATTATGGCGGGCAAACTCCCAGGGATTACCATAGGTAAGCCAGGAGTCCGGTGATTCCGCTTGCTGACCATCCACCAGACACTGTCTGAACATCCCGTAGTTATAGCGGATACCATAGGCGTAGCCGGGCAGCGCCATGGTGGCGATAGAGTCCAGCATACAGGCTGCGAGGCGACCGAGACCACCGTTACCCAGACCCGGGTCCGGTTCTTTCTCTATCAGTTCATCCAGGTCCAGGCCCATACCATCCAGCGCCTGTTTCACCTGATCATAAATACCCAGTGACATCATGGCATTGGACAGCGTGCGACCAAGCAGATACTCCATGGAGAGATAATAGGTCAGGCGAGTATCCTGGGAAATCACCGCACGGGTTGAGCGCAGCCAGCGCTCCACCATACGGTCACGGATAGCCAGTAAGGTGGCGTTGAGCCAGTCATGCTCTGTGGCGACAGAAGGGTCCTTACCGATGGAGAACATCAGTTTGTAGGCAATAGAGTGGCGCAGTGCCTCTATGCTGGCAGAGGGTGAGTTATAGTCGAAAGGTACAGGGTTTGGCGCAATCATGCGAATGAGTCCTCTATTTCTAAATTCCTGGTGAAAAGCCTACAGTAGATGTTGATACAGGTTGTGATAGGCCTCAGCAGCAACATGCCAACTGAAGTTTTTTTGCATCGCATTCTGTTGTACGCGGTGCCACAGTTTTGGCCGGGCCCATAAAGTAAAGGCACGGCGTATGGCTGCTTCAAGATCTTTGATGCGGTTCGAGTAAAAAACGAACCCTGTTGCTGAGCGATCTTCTAAGTTCTCCAGAGAGCAGTCTACGACCGTGTCGGCCAATCCACCAGTATGTCTTACTAAAGGTAGTGTGCCATATTTTAGTCCATATAGCTGAGTGAGGCCACAAGGCTCAAAGCGGCTGGGTAACAAAATGACATCCGCACCCGCAATAATCCGGTGGGAAAGATCCTCATCATAACCGATAAGAACCCCGACACTGCCGGGATGCAGCGCGGCAATATCCCGAAAACGCGCTTCAAGTTCAGGATCGCCATTGCCCAGAATAACCAGTTGCCCATCCTGCTTAATAATGGAGGGCAGCACATCCAGTATCATATCCAGCCCTTTTTGCTCAGTCAGACGACTGACCACGCTGAACAGCAGTTTTTTGGCATCGACCTTGAGCCCCATGGCGATTTGCAGATCCGCCTTATTGAAGGATTTTTTCTTCAACTGTCTGATATTGTAGGTGCTGACCAGACGTTCGTCGGTTTGTGGATCCCAGATGGTGTCATCCACCCCATTGAGAATACCGCTGAGTCGCCAGTGGTGAAAACGCTCCTGCAGTAACCCCTCCATACCACAGGCAAAGGCCGGTTGGGTTATCTCCCTGGCATAGGTGGGGCTGACGGTGGTGATATGGTCGGCATAGTAGAGACCAGCCTTGAGATAGGAGATCTGACCATGAAACTCAAGACCATAAGGTTGCATAAAGTTTTCGGGCAGGCCGATTTCAGACAGATGCTGCGCTGCAAACAGGCCCTGATAAGCCAGGTTGTGCACGGTAAATAGCGAACGTGCCGGATGCCAGCGCATTGCCAGATAAGCGCAGGCCAGGCCCGCGTGCCAGTCATGGGCATGCACCAGTTCCGGACGCCAGTAGTGATCCAGACCACAAGCCATCTCACAGGCTACCCATCCCAGCAGCGCAAAACGCAGATGGTTATCGGCATAGGCAACATGGAAGTAGTCATGGTAAGGGCTGCCGGGTCGATTGTAGAGCTGTGGTGCATCAATTAGATAGATGGGCACACCATTATAGTGGGTGTAGCGCAGGGTCATGGGGCCTGCAAAGGTATGCAGATGTTTGACCACACTGGTCTCTTTAAAGTGCTCCAGATAGGCCGGAAAAGCAGGCATGAGTATTCGGGCATCGATGCCTGCCTCATTTTGTGCAGCGGGCAGGGCGCCAATCACATCCGCCAGCCCACCGGTTTTCAGCAGAGGGTACATTTCAGTACAGACATGTAATACCCGCATGGATCACTTCCTCTTTAGTACAAAATATTACGATGAAACAGAATCCGCTTCCGCTTTCTCCGCTTCCAGACGCAGCAGCATCGCTTTGGTAACCAGCACAATGCCTTCCGCAGAGCGATAGAAACGGCGGCTATCCTCTTCCGCATTTTCTCCGATCACCATGCCTTCAGGAATATGACAGCCCCGATCGATGATACAACGCCGCAGACGGCAGGAACGGCCCACATTGACATCGGGCAGTAGCAGACATGAGTCCAGGGTACAAAATGAGTTGATGCGCACCTTGGAAAAGAGGACCGAGTGTAACACGACGGAACCGGAGATGATGCAACCCCCTGAAACCAGAGTATTCATCGTCATACCATGGCTGCCTGATCGATCCTGAACAAATTTGGCCGGAGGCAACTGCTCAACATGGGTACGAATTGGCCAGTTGCGATCATAAATATCAAATTCAGGGGTGACGGAGGCCAGATTGAGGTTGGCACTCCAGTAGGCTTCCAGCGTCCCCACATCGCGCCAATAGGGTGCAGCTTCAGAGCTGGAAGAGACACAGGAGATCTCAAAGGGATGGGCCCAGGCTTCACCGCTGGCAGTGATTTTAGGAATGATATCGTTGCCAAAGTCGTGACTGGAGGTCGTGTCACCCTCATCCTCTTCCAGAATGCGGTACAGATAATCCGCGTTAAACACATAGATCCCCATACTGACCAGGGAGGACTCCGGTTTACCCGGAATAGAGGGGGGATCGATGGGTTTTTCCAGGAAGGCGAGGATACGCTGCTGCTCATCGATATCCATCACCCCAAAGGCGGAAGCCTCACTGCGCGGCATGGTGATACAGGCGATGGAGCATTTGGCCCCTTTTTCCACATGGTCGAGTAGCATACGGGAGTAGTCCATTTTATAGACATGGTCCCCCGCCAGAATCACGATATATTCCGCACGATAACGACGAATAATATCCAGATTCTGATACACGGCATCTGCAGTGCCCTGATACCAGTTTTCGGTATCATCTCTCTGCTGGGCAGGCAGCAGATCGACAAATTCGTTCATCTCTCCATTGAGGAAAGACCAGCCGCGTTGCAAATGACGCACCAGGGTATGTGAGTGATACTGTGTGATTACGCCGATACGACGAATGCCAGAGTTGAGACAATTGGAGAGTGCAAAATCGATAATGCGAAACTTACCGCCGAAATGCACTGCGGGTTTTGCGCGTTTGAGCGTCATATCCTTAAGACGACTACCTCGTCCACCTGCCAGAATAAGCGCAACTGATTTATTAGGTAATTGTCTCGCCAACATCAATTTGTCATTTACTTTACTGTTAACCATACTCCATCTCCATTTTTTGCCGCGCTTACCTTGTGTTTTTAATTTGCTGAATCAGACTGCTGTAATAAGGTGATGCTATGAGGCGCCATGGGCCACTGGGTTTCCGATGTGACGGGAGCCGGGCACTGTGGCACACTGGTGATACATCGTTTCCACTGCCCACCAGGCAGGGTGATATCCAGTTGCTGAGCGCTGTTATTGATCAACAGCAGCCAGTAGCGGGACAACACTATCTGCAGTGGGGGAGCAGGCAGTTGCTGCCACAGTGAATCGGTGACAGGTGTAGCATTGGCATCCAGCCACAAGACACTCTCCGCACCAGGCTGCCACCAGTCGACCTCTTTGAGCGCCGGTATCTGCTTGCGTACCGCCATCAGGCTTTTGCTGAATTTTAACAACTCAGGATCGCCATCCAGCCAGTCGAGCCAGGTCAGTGCATTATCCTGGCAATAGCTATTATTGTTGCCGTTTTGGGTATGGCCGGATTCATCGCCGGCGAGTAATTGCGGTGTGCCACGGGAGAGCAGCAGCGTCATCAACAGGGCGCGCTGGCTGCCCAGCCTGCGCTGGTGGATGGTCTCATCGGGGGTAAAACCTTCAATGCCGTGGTTGTTGCTGAAATTCTCGCTATGGCCGTCACGATTGTTTTCACCGTTGGCCTGATTGTGCTTGTTGTTGAAACTGACCAGATCGCGCAGCGTAAAGCCGTCATGGGCGGTGATCAGATTAATCGTTGCGTAGGGCAGGCGGCCATCGTGCTGAAAATAGCGGCTGGAGGCGGAAAAAGCGTGAGCGAACTCCCCCAGAGTGACATCACCCCGTAACCAGAAACGGCGGATATGATCACGAAAATAGTCGTTCCACTCGGCGAAAGGCGCGGGAAAGCGGCCCAGTTGATAGCCATCCGGTCCCAGGTCCCAGGGTTCGGCAATCAGTTTACATTCAGCCAGTAGCGGGTCCTGAAGTAAGGCGCAGAAGAGCGGTGAGTGGGGCGAAAATTGTGGTGTGCGGCCCAGTTGTGCCCCTAAGTCGAAGCGAAAGCCATCGATATGGAATTCACTGACCCAGTAGCGCAGGCAATCCAGCACCCAACGCAGGGTTTCGGCGCGATCAAAGCGCAGCAGATTACCACAGCCACTCCAGTTGAGGTAGTTACCGGCGTCATCCAGCCAGTAGTAACTGGGGTTATCGATAGCGCGCAGGCTTAGTGTCGGGCCATCTCCTTCAAAATCCAGTTCGGCAGTATGATTAAACACCACATCCAGAATCACTTCGATCCCGGCGCTGTGCAGGGCTCTGACGGCCTCTTTCAGCTCTTGTGCGGCCGTGGTGCCGGGTCTGCCTGACCAGTAGTCATTGGCAACGGCGAAAGGGGCCAGCACATTGTAACCCCAGTAGTTGCTCAGGCCCATGCGTTGCAGACGCGGCTCCGACACATGGCACTGAACTGGCATCAGCTCAATGGCGGTGATGCCGAGTTGAGTCAGATAGCTCAGAATGGCGGGATGAGCCAGGGCGGCATAGCTGCCCCGCAACTCTCGCGGCACCTGGGGGTGATTGATGGTTAAACCGCGTACATGGGCTTCATAGATAATGGTTTCGGCCCAGGGGGTACGGGGAGGCTGGTAGTCAAACCAGTCAAATTCTGCATCAGCGACCACCACGGCTTTCGGCGCGACACCGGCACTATCCCGCTCGTCGGGTTCTGGGCCGCCATCGGTTAACAGCGGTGAGTCGGCAACGCTGCCGCTGATGGCGCGGGCATAAGGGTCAAGCAACAGCTTATGGGGGTTGAAACGTAAGCCCCGCTCCGGCGCCCAGGGACCATAAACACGAAAACCGTATAACAGTCCGGGCTGACCGCCTGGCAGATATCCATGCCAGTAATTCCCTGAACGAGCGGGTAACACCAGGCGCGTCTCCTCTCCGCTGTCACTAAACAGACATAACTCGACCCACTGCGCATGGGCAGAAAAGAGGGAAAAATTCACCCCCTTGCCATCGTAACGGCTACCCGGAGGAGAAGCGGCACCTGTGGTCAGTTGCTCCTTCATTATGACTCCCTGAGCAGATAAAGCGTAGAGAGGGGTGGCAGCGTCAGCGAGATAGAGTGCGGCTTGCCATGGGAAGGCACTTCCTGACTGACGACGTTGCCCTGATTACCCATATTGCTGCCACGATAATATTCAGAATCGGTATTTAACAGCTCCTGATACTGTCCCGCCTGATGCAGACCGATGCGATAGTCGCTGCGCGGTACCGGCGTAAAATTACTGACCACAATAATCTCATTGCCTTCACTGTCGCGTCTGGCAAAGGCAAACACGGAGTTTTCATAATCGTCCACGACCAGCCATTCGAATCCCTCGTGGTGGAAATCACACTCATAAAGAGGGGGTTGCTGCTGGTAACAGTGGTTCAGATCACGCACCAGATTTTGCACGCCGGAGTGCCAGCCGTCATGGCCTTCCAGCAGGTGCCAGTCCAGACTACTGTCGTAGTTCCACTCCCTGCCCTGGGCAAATTCACATCCCATAAACAGCAATTTCTTACCCGGATAACCCCACATAAAACCATAATAGGCGCGCAGATTGGCGAACTTTTGCCAGGCATCACCGGGCATCCGCGCCAGAAGGGAGCCTTTACCATGGACCACCTCATCATGGGACAGGGGCAGGATAAAGTTTTCGGTGTAGGCATACAGCATGCCAAAGGTCATGCGCTGGTGGTGATATTTACGGTGTACCGGATCTTCACTCATATAGGCGAGCGTGTCATGCATCCAGCCCATATTCCACTTATAGTGAAAACCGAGGCCATTATGTTCAGGCGGCAGGGTCACGCCGGGGTAATCCGTGGACTCTTCGGCCACGGAGACACAACCGGGGGATTCGGTACCGAGCATCTGGTTGGTATATTGCAGAAATTCGATGGCTTCCAGATTCTCTTTACCGCCATAACGGTTGGGCACCCACTCACCCTCGTTGCGGCTGTAATCGCGATACAGCATGGAAGCGACGGCATCCATACGGAAACCATCGAGACCAAAACGCTCCTGCCAGTAAAGGGCATTACCGGCCAGGAAGTTGCGCACTTCATAGCGGGAGTAGTTATAGATCAGCGTATTCCAGTCCTGATGCCAGCCCTCTTTCGGGTCGGAATATTCATACAGCGAGGTGCCATCAAATTGTGCCAGACCATAGGCATCGGTGGGGAAATGTCCGGGTACCCAATCGAGCAGGACATTAATCCCTTCTTTATGGGCCGCATCGATAAACTCACGAAACTCCTGCGGTGTACCGAAACGCCGGGTCGGGCTGTATAACCCCAGCGGCTGATATCCCCAGGAACCATCGAAGGGATGTTCGTTAATCGGCATCAGCTCAATATGGGTAAAGCCCATCTCCTTCACATAAGGAATTAACTGCCGGGCCAGTTCCTGATAGCTGAGCCAGAAATGGTTATCGGTATGACGGCGCCAGGAGCCGAGATGCACCTCATAAATAGAAATGGGCGCATTGAGCGCGTTCGCTTGCTGCCGGGTTTTGGTAAAAGGAATTTTTTCCGGCAGGGGCGCGGTGACAGAGGCCGTATCCGGGCGCATCTGCATCTCAAAGGCATAAGGATCTGCTTTCAGGACGAGATTGCCGTTAGTATCGATTAACTCGAACTTATACAGTTCGCCAAAGGAGACGCCGGGGATAAACAGTTCCCAGATCCCGGCTTCGCGCCGTAAGCGCATGGGGTGGCGGCGACCATCCCAGAAATTGAAATTACCCACCACAGAGACCCGTTGTGCATTGGGTGCCCACAGGCAAAATGTGGTTCCGGCAATATCATCAAATTGTGTGGGGTGCGCACCAAGACGTTCGTAAGGACGCAAATGGGTGCCCTCTGCCAGCAGCCAGCAATCCAGCTCCTGCAACAGGGGACCGAAACGATAAGGATCTTCCAGCAACTGCTGATGGTCGTGCCAGTTTACCAACAATTGATAGGGGAAGGGATTTTTGCGCCGTGGCAGAATACTGGCGAAGAAACCTCTTTGATCGATTAAAGAGAGCTCAGCCACTTTTTTCTGTGTATTGCGATCGATAACCGTTACTGCGGTGGCATCCGGCATCAGGACCCGAACTTCAAGGCCAGAGTCAGTCAGATGCATGCCCAGCAGAGAAAAAGGGTCAGCACATCGTCCTGTTATCACTCTTTCTATTGCATCTCTATCAGGGTGTTGAGGCATGGATTCCTTCCTTTTTACAGGGGGTTGTTTTACAGGCGACAGCGATTTATCGACTTTTGCACGCTTTTGCAGCGAAACATTACGTTGTCTGCTTTCCATTATGCCCTCTCTTGGTTGGCAATAGATTGATGACGTTCAAAAAATCAAAACATGATGAATTTGTAATTTTTACTGTAGCGCAGAATTTGGTTATTAAATCTTATGTGAAAACTTTTTCCAGAACGAATAAGCTGACCCAGCTGTTTTTTCACCATATCGACTATTTTTTAATAGTAGATTAAGTGGTTATAATAACAAGAAGTATTGTGTTTTTACAAACGCATTCAGTGCTAACAGTGGCAATATTGACTTTCTCTTCTATAGTGATCAGATCAAGATTTCAGCCTTCAGGAATTCAGGGTTGAATTTTATTTTCTGCCTGGCTGAAAACTAAAGTGGCATAAAAATTTAGTCTATACTTAGGCCAATAATTGTCGTGTATGTTAAGAGACATCTTACAATAATAATTTTCTGCACACGCTTTTTAATTGTCAGCGGTTCAATTTTCACCCGGGAATTATAGGGTTATCCAGTAACGTCTGGATGATTTTTGTATTTTACCTGGTAAACCTGCCTTGTTGAACAAGAGGAGTGAAAAGATGAAACCGAATGTTCTGATTTCAGCTTTGCTGGCTTTCGGTCTTGCCAGCAGCCCACTGTGGACATCTGCTGAAACAGTGAAGAACAAGGAGGTTGACCAAACATTGGTGCAGTTATTGCTCAATGACCAGGGGCTTAAAGGAAGTGCAAAACAGCGAGCGGCGATTGAACAACAACTGGCATTACAGACGGTTATTATTCAAAAAGCCGAACAGTTAGGTATTGATAAGCAGACAGAGATCCAGGAGCGTATTGAGATGGCCCGCCGTCTTATTCTGGTTCAGGCTTATTGGAAAGACTATTTCAGTAAAAATCCCATCACTGAAGAGAATATCAAAAGCGCTTACGATCAGTTGCGCAACATCAATGGCAATCAGCAATATCAATTGAGTCATATCGTGGTCAACAATATGACGTCGGCACAAAAAGCCATCACGATGCTGAAGAAGAAAACCTCATTTGCTGAAGTGGCTGCAAAATTATCTGTGGACAGTAACAGCAAGAGCAAGGGAGGAGCGTTAGGCTGGCAATGGAAGACCGATATTAATCCCCTGGTATTTGAAAAAATCAGTACTGCTAAAGTCGGTAAGGTATCCGAGCCTATCCAGGTGACCCCTGACAGCATTGTCATTGTCAAACTGGATAACACCCGTACCCAGGATTTCCCGGCCTACGCTCAGGTTAAACCCAATATCCAGGCCATGCTGCAGCAGCAGATCGAACAGCAGCAGTTGGAAAAAATGACCAAATGAATGACTAGATGAGGAAGTAACATGCGCAACTCTCCAAACTCTGAGAACAGTGAAAGTAATAGCATTCTGACTGATGGAGCATTAGATGAGCAGCAACGTCAGGATATTCGGGGTCGTTCTGTTTTTGCGATTGAAACGACTGCTGCAGGTGTCATGGTTCGCACCGCTTTTCTGGGAGAACAGAATGAGCTGCTGGAAATGCCAGCGGTGTTTCCTACGCTCAATTATGCCCTTAATCAAATCGATGAATTGCGGCGACTGGTGGTCGAGTGTTTTGCTCAGGCGGCGCAAGTGGGTGTGCAAGTTATTGCTGCGCAGAATACGCCCAATAACGAAGCTCAACAGATAACCGGAAACGATGAAACAGAGGCCAGTAAGGATAATGACAATGAAACAGATGCGGAACAGTCATAACAGACTTAGTGGCCGCAGTGGTACCGTGAGCGGCAAAGTTGCTCTGAGTATTGCCCTGTCCATGTTGCTATGGCAAGGGCAGACTTATGCCGCGCCGGAACCTCTGCCACAAGGCCATGATGCCGGATTGTTGTTACAGC
>JBOFSC010000465.1:0-7501 GCA_051651345.1 Enterobacteriaceae bacterium | reverse complement strand
GTTGTGTTGGTTGTGTTGGTTGTTTTGGCGAATGATCATTTGATCATGATCACAGCACACTTTCCACTCTTTTTTCTAAAAATACGTCATTTTTTCTATCGTTATCAGTTGGTTGATCCTAAAGATCCTACGTATAATGATGCCAACGCTCATGACTTGCTCGGTAAAGCCTGGTGGGATATATCTCTGCACGCAACGATTCCCTCGTTTGATTATGAAGCACATTATGATGATCTCTATGACCGATGTCATCGTGATGATTCTGCGGCGTAACAAATACCTGTCACCTGCAAAAAGTGAGAGCATATTGCTAAGAAAGTGGTATTATTAACCATATTTTTACTGTTGGTTAACAATGTTAATGGCAATTATGGCTGAACTCTTTAAAATCATCCCGTTGGGTGTCATGGCCCTGCTCCCTGTCACAAATCCTTTGGTTACCGTCCCCTTACTGTTATCACTTTCGGGCAATATGTCTGCCACTGAGCGCCATCACGCTTCATTATGGACGTCGATCTATGTTTTTTTAATCATGATGGTCGCTTTCTATGCGGGTCAGTGGGTTATGCATACTTTTGGTATCTCTATTCCGGGATTGCGCATTGCCGGTGGTATGATTGTCGCTTATCTGGGTTTTGGTATGCTGTTTCCAGGACAGCAGAGCACCACATCCCCCCGCACGGAGATAAACAACTCACCGGCCAATATTGCCTTTATTCCTCTGGCAATGCCGACGACAGCGGGTCCCGGAACCATTGCCATGATCCTCAGCGGTGCTGACACCATACACAATAACAATTTAAGTCCCCTGGCAACTCTCCTGGCACCCACGCTGATATTCTTCGCTACCAGCCTGATCCTTTGGATCTGTCTGCGTAGTTCAGATACAGTAATGCATGTGTTAGGTAAAGGCGGCATTGAAGTCATTTCCCGTTTAATGGGATTCCTGCTGATCGCCATGGGCGTACAGTTTATCATCAATGGCGTATTAGAAATTATACGCAATTTTGCCCTGAACTAAGGGCGAAATCGTACCCCGGTCCTGGTTTTTCAAGCGTTTTAACAACTGCGCCACTGCCGATAACTCCAGGGATTGCAGGGCGTAGCACAGGCCCGTTCTGCGCGTAATCTGATAGTCCGATAACACTTTGAGCACAACCCCGGCGGCTTCCAGCGCCAGGGACTGCGGTACCATCGCGACCCCTAACCCGACAGAAACCAGATTCAATGCCAGCTTAAATGTGCCGGCATTGGCCCCAGGAGAGTTGGCCATGGCACCATAAATGGGCAGTAAACGTTGATGTGAGGTATGTTGCGGACACATCACCCAGGAGAGGCTATGCAGATCCTCACAGCTCACACTCTCTGCATCAGACAAGGGATGATCCGCTGGCAGGACCAGCACGTAACTTTCATCAAACAGCGGTAAAAAGAGCTCATCTTCGCAGCGTGACTCTTCACACCCAAGGCGCACATCCCCCATGCATCCCGATTCCAGGGTCAGTACCAGATGAGCGTCGCTGTGGTGTACCTGCCTGACAAAATGTTCTATCTGCCGCAGCGCAATATCCTCTTCTATACCGATATGCAGGGGGATCCGCGCCCGCTCTTTCTGGAAACTATGTAGCAGCACCTCCATATCCGCCACCATGCGTCGGGCATGAAAATAGAGAATGCGCGCCTCTTCAGTGACCGACACTCCCCTGGGCAAGCGCTCGAAAAGTTGAGTCGATAGCTCCTCCTCCAGCCCCTTGATAATGGCAGATAACGCGGGCTGGGTAAGGCAGAGTCGCCGGGCAGCACTGGTGATATTGCGTTCTTCAAATACAGCGATAAACGCCTTGAGCTGACGATAATCCATAAAAATTTTTGATGCCTGCTAAAGAAAAAAACCATTTCATCGATGGATATCACTATTTTATACTACCAGGGTCGCAAAAGGCATTATTTCAATTTATATGAGGTCACAATATGAACCAGAATGCTAAACCCCTTATCGTCATTACCGGTGCCAGCTCTGGTATTGGCCTGGCTACCGCCAAACTGTTCTCTCACCATGGTCACGCGCTGTTACTGCTGGCAAGAAGAGTCGAACCTATGTTGCAATTAAATCTGCCTCATACCCTGTGTAAATCGGTGGATGTGACTGACCGTCAGGCATTACTACAAGCGGTGAGCGAAGCAGAACAACACTTTGGCCCGGTAGATACCCTGATCAATAATGCCGGTGTGATGTTGCTGGGTAATATCACAACCCAGGATCCCGAGGAGTGGGACCGTATGCTGGATATCAACGTCAAGGGCTTACTCAATGGTGTTCATACGGTCAGTAAGGGGATGGTCGCCAGACAACAAGGCACCATTATCAACATCAGCTCCATTGCCGGACGTAAAACCTTCCCAAACCATGTCGCCTATGTGGGCACCAAGTTTGCGGTACACGGGTTATCAGAAAATCTGCGCGAAGAGCTGTCCCCCCATAACGTGCGCGTGGTTACCATTGCCCCTGGCGCGGTAGAAACAGAGCTGCTCAGCCATACCACAGATCAGCAGATCAAATCCGCCTATCAGGACTGGAAACAACAGGATATGGGCGGTGTGGTCCTCTCTGCCGAAGATGTGGCTAACGCTATCTATTACGCCTGGCAACAGCCACAACACGTCTGTATCCGGGAAATCGTGCTGGCCGCCACAAAGCAGCAGCCTTAAAAATCTCTGGAGTCTGTTGAAGTTTTATTATATTGCATTGATATTGAACAATAAGATCCCCTCTCCCTGCGCTTCGCGCTGTCCCTCTCCCGCAAGCGGGCGAGGGGATCTATCTTGTGATCAAGAGACACATCAGAGAGATGCTGGTAAATTTGACTACCCTGGCAGGATTCGGATCAGTGACAGATTTGGTTTATTTCACTTTCTGAGAGTTCTGTCAGTTCCATCACTATCTGCGGTTCCATGCCCCTGGTGAGCATAACCTGAGCAATTTTAAGCGCTTTCGTTTTACTGCCTTCTTCCCTGCCTTTTTCAATGCCTTTCAGTTCCAGTCGCTCGGCAATGGTTAACATTCTGTTTGTCATAGGAGCCTCCCCTATTTCTGAAATTTGTTGTACCCGTTGCTGTATAAACAGTTCACTGTCTTTTGTCAGTCTGGATGTTAACATGTAGTTAATCAGCATTTCCAGCTGCTCTGTGTCAATTTGACTGCTCACTATTGTTGCAGCCAAAGGTTTCACCAACTCAATCAGATCTCGTTGTCGTATATGCTTTTGCAGCAGCGTCAGCGTAGCCATGTTTTTATGGCGCACAATTTCATCATCCGGGATAGTCGTGATATCCACCAGAGGAAAATCGCTGCTGTAAAGCTGACGCGCCAGATCCGGTTGGGCAAAGCCATGTAACCAGTTCATGGAATGGGGGTGCGGTTATCCGGGATCTCTTCATTATCTCTGCTCGCTTATCCATCATCGGGCAGACTCTATCATTGTCAGACAAGGGTGTAGCCATCGTTGTGCCAGTATTCAGAGCGGGCTTCCAGACAATGGCTAATAGTTGCAACCACAGAATATCGTTATGGGATCTCTTTTGGCTCTGGAGACTGTAGCCCTCAATATCCGCTGTTAAGCTTATGTATCGCCCGCAGCAAACGGCTGACCCCCGCTTCCACTTTACTGCGCGGGCAGCCCACATTAAAGCGCAGATACCCCTCGCCTTCCGGGCCATAAGTCTCTCCCGGCATGATCGCCACTTTTTCCTCATGAATCAGGGTATGCTGTAAACGCTGTCCATCCAGTTGTAGAGGATTAAGATCCAACCAGGCCAGATAGGTGGCCTCCGGGGGCTGCCAGTTGAGTTCCGGTAACGCCTCATTCAGAGTACGGGCAACGTAACACAGGTTGCCATACAGATAAGTACGCAGTGCCTCCAGCCAGGGGGTTCCTTCCTGATACGCGGCAATCTGCGCCACCAAAGCCAGCACTGCAGGAGAGGAGAGACCATCGCGCTCTTTAAGCTGAACAGTGTAATCCCGACGCGTCTGTGCCTGGCTAACAATACCATAAGAGCCCGTCAGGGCCGGAACATTGAACGATTTGGAGCCAGACGTGCAGATGGCCCAGTCGCCTGTCCCCACCTGGCTCCAGGGAATATGTTGGTGCTCCCTCCAGGTGAGATCCATATGAATCTCATCACTGATCACCCGCACACCGTGGCGTTCGCAAAGGTGCGCCATCGTCTGCAACTCCTCCCGGGTCCACACTTTTCCCGTCGGATTATGCGGGCTGCATAACAGTAAAATACGGCTGTCAGGTCGGGCCAGCAGCGCCTCCAGTCGCTCCATATCACAATACCAGCGGTTATCCTGATGCTGTAGCGGACAGGCCAAAACCTCTCTGTGCTGACTGGCGATGGTTTTATAGAAGGCATCATAGGCGGGTGTATGGACCACCACCCCGTCACCAGGCTGTGACCAGAGACGGAGCAACTGGCTGACCAGATAGATCACCGAAGGGGCATACACGATGGTAGCCGGATCGATCTCAGTCTGAAAACGGCTGCGATACCAGTGGCTGACAGCACTCAGAAAATCATCGTGCTGCCAGCGACTGTAGCCCAACACCCCATGTTGTAGACGCTGCTCTATCGCTTTCAGCACGCAAGGCGCTGTGGCAAAGTCCATATCAGAAATGGTAAAGGGCAGCAGATCATCACGGCCAAAGCGATCCGCAACAAAATCCCACTGAGCACTCCATGTGCCATGGCGATCAATAGGGGTGTCAAAATCAAACTCACTCTTGGCAAAATTGGGCATATTGAGCATCCGCAGTCGTTTTATCCAACAACAGGGTCATCATAGCCGGAAGCCGTTATCGTGCTGCTGGTAGCACGCCCCTTATCCCCACTGTCCCGCTCACGTCCTGGTGTTCTGATATTAAAGCGCATGATCGCAAAACGAAAAATCACATATATGGTGCAGGCCGAAAGGTAACAACAGTCGCTCTCCGGTACCGAACAGCACCGGGCCAAACATACCGACACTGTGGATCACATCACCCAGCCCCTGAAAAAACTCCCATAGCGTTATTTTTTTGTTGTTGTCTCTGGCTCATTCGAGACCCCTTTAGCTGCAACAATAATGATCAGGCTATAAATTTTAGTTCGGTGACAAATGGTAAAACGTTTGTCCAGATAAAAACAGATATGGGTCGGTAAAAAGAGTCAATTCCCGTGATCTTCTTTGTTCACTATTGTTTACAGCGGTTTTTCTGCCTCGATCACAAATGTTAACTTATTATCAACATTTACATGCCAATTTGTTGCATTCCTGTTTACTCCTGTTTAATGTGGTCACAGACAAATAGATAAAATATTAATAAAAACACTTTGTCATCGGCGCAATTCGGGTGAGCCCGGGGGAGGGGGCAAACATATGGATAAAACAAATAACAACAGCAATCCACACGTTGCAAAAAGCGTTCTGGCTCCGGTCATGGTTTTTTCTGCTCTGGTCCCCCTGATCATGTTGACGGCACCTGCCGTCGCCTCACAACTGACTTTGCAATTACAACTTTCTGCGCCACAAATTGGCTATCTTTTTTCCGCTGAGCTAGGCGGGATGAGCCTCGCCACAGTACCCGCCTATTGGTGGCAAAGTCGGTTCTCCTGGCAAAAAATGGCTTTTCTGGCGGCGATCGGTTTTATTATCGCCAATCTGGCTACCGTTGCACTGCTGCCCCAGGGGTATGGCACGCTGCTGATAATGCGTTTTCTCTCCGCCCTCTTTGGTGGCACTTTGATGATCCTCTGTCTGTGCAGTGCCCGCCTGCTGCCGAATCCGGATCGCGCCTATGGACTCTGGCTTACAGGGCAACTGGCGCTAAGTGCTCTGGCGTTGGTACTGTTTCCCTTTCTGTTTGCCCGCTTCGGCATCGCTGTCTGCTATCTGTTCCTTGCCGGACTGGCGCTGCTCAGCTTACCTCTGGTTCGTTATTTCCCGAAGGTGACTCCCGGACAGACTGCCAGCACAACGGCAGGAGAGAATCTCTCAAACTGGCCTAAAATACTCGGAATTATCGCCGTGCTGCTGTTTTATATCTGTATCGGTGGGGTCTGGACGTTTGTCGGTGAGTTAGCCATTAAGGTGAGTCAGCTCACCCCGGCCTTGCTCGGTACCTTGCTGGCGGTGGCGACACTGATGGGCGTGTGCGGCGCACTGCTGGCTTCCCTTATCGGCACACAACACAGCCGCCAACGCGCATTGAATCTGGGGTATGCCCTGCTGTTGCTCTCCATGCTACTGCTGCTGGGTATTCCCGGTGCCTGGCGTTATGGCCTGGCGATTTTGTTGTTTAAAACCACCTGGACTTTTGTTCTGCCCTTTATCCTTGCCGCCATCGCCTCTATTGACCGCTCCGGCCAGTTAATCAATACCACCAATCTGGTGATTGGCGGTGGCCTGGCTATCGGCCCTGGCATCGCCGGACAGATTATCGGCTTCAGTGGCAGCTATCAGCCGATGCTGATCTTTGCCATGAGCGCCAGCATCCTCTCGCTACTACTACTAATGCTGGCCTCGCAACGGCGGGCACGCCAGACACGATAAATGCATCAACGACTTAGGGAGACAGTTCGCCATGACGCCATTTTCCATAAAGCCAGAGCCCCTCTCTTCTGCACCCCCCTGTGCCTTCTTTTTCGATGAACACTGTCTGTGGCATAGCGCCGGTTTCTTTGCCGGTACCTTGCCCGTAGGTGGCTGGGTACAGCCTCTGTCCAGCGGTGGTTTTGCCGAGTCCCCCGATTCTAAAAGACGGTTAAAAAGCCTGATGGATGTGTCAGGCTTAACACCACATCTGGCACTACAGAGCGCTGCACCGGTGCAAGAGGACGACTTATTAAAAGTTCATCCGCGCCACTATCTGCAGCAACCTTCTGCAGCCCATATCAATCTGCAACGCAACCTGTTAGATACGCTGGCCCACTCATGGGATTTCGCCAGCTGAGCCTGAAAGTATTAGGGAGAGAACTGTGCAAAAAAATCTTGAGTCATTAACCTATTATGCGGCCACCCGCCGCTATCCCCGGCTTTATCCCGCTTTGCAGGAGGACCTGGATGTCGATGTGGTGATTATCGGCGGTGGATTTTCGGGTATCAACACCGCACTGGAGCTGGCGGAAAAGGGCATCACCAATATTGCGATTCTGGAAGCCCGCTATCTGGGCTATGGTGCCACAGGGCGCAACGGTGGCCAGGTGATGGCGGGTATCGGCCATGATCTGGAGAAAATTCGCCGCTATGTTGGCACTCAGGGGCTGGAAACCATTTTTAAAATCAGTAACCTGGGGGCCGGTATTATCCGTGAACGGGTCGAACGTTACCAGATCGATGCCGATCTCAGCTCCGGCTACTGCTATCTGGCGTTTAATGCCCGCCAGGAAAAAACCCTGCGTAGCTGGCTGAGTGAATTTAGCGCCGTCGCCCCCGAGGAGGAGATCGCACTCTATTGTG
>JBOFSC010000464.1:0-7610 GCA_051651345.1 Enterobacteriaceae bacterium | reverse complement strand
GTACTGGTTCGTAGACTCGCCGTGAATACGTCCATGTAGGCTCGGGTTCGGCATCCATGCCTCTCACGGTCTACGAACCAGTACCGCCTCCACCCTGTTGCACTATGATGAAACCGAATTGATGAAACCGCATTAATGCAACCTAGGTTAGCCGACTGATACGGTCGCTGGCAATATCTACAACTGTGTAACACCCAATTAATCCTCCCGCACGCCCTCAAGTTGTTGCGATTTTCTGGCGACCATTAACCCCAATAGTGACAACAGCCCACAAACGATTAAATAAAAGGCAGGGGCATTAGGGCTTTTGGTCCACTCAATCAGCAGGGTGACAAAAAATTGTGCAAAACCGCCAAAAATAGCAATCGCGATGGCGTAAGCAATAGAAAAACCGGTTGCCCGGATGTATTTGGGTAACAGTTCAGTGACTAACACCATCGTCGCCGGTGCCGTCATCGCATAGGGTATGGATAGTAACGCGACAATCGTTAATACGGTGCTTAATGAGGTGTAACTGGTGATCAGAAAAAAAGCGGGCCAGGCCGCGACTATCAACCCTAATCGTGTCCACAAGATCATGCGGGCAGGCCCCACTTTATCACTTAACCAGCCCGCCAATGGGGAGAGCAAAACCGACATCAAAGAAGCGACTGAGGCCGCTAATATGGCATAAACGGGTGCCAGCTTCAGGACGATCATACCGTAGTTACTGATGTAGTAGATGATGATATAGGTCGCGGAAGTGAGTCCGATCATCAACAGAACACTGGCTGAAATCGCATATTTGTAGTGGGTAAACAGGGACAATAACGCCGCGCTTGACTTGTATTGTTCCGGTTTCACCTCCGCCGTTTCCGTTAACTTACGCCGGATATAGATCCCCACAGGAATAATCAGCACACCAATCAAAAATGCGATACGCCAGCCCCAACTATGCAGGGCTTCTGTCGTTAAAATCCCTGTTAACGTCACCCCCACTAAAGAGGCAAACAGCGAACTGAGTCCCTGGCTAAAGCCTTGCCAACTGGTGTAAAACCCCCGGGTTGTTTTACTGGCAAACTCCAACAAATAAGCTGTCGACGAGCCCATTTCGCCGCCAATGGCAAAACCCTGCACCAATCTTGCCACTAAAATAATTATCGGTGCAGCAATACCGATACTGTCATAGGTTGGTGTGATCACAAAAGCCAGAGAACTCAGCCCCATCAGCCACAGGGTTAGAGAGATGGCGGGTTTACGTCCGTACTTATCCGCATAGAGCCCGATAAACAGACCGCCTAAGGGGCGCATCAGAAAACCGACACCAAATGTGGCAAAGGATAACAGCAACTGCCCCGTCTCGGTATCGGCGGGGAAATAGAGTTCGCCGATGATTTTGGCAAAAAAGCTGTATACCACAAAGTCATAGAACTCAAGACCATTACCGATAGTGATCGCGGCGATGGTTTTAGGTTTAGACAGGGCGGGTGTCGGGCGGATATTGGTCAATATTTCACTCATACTCATACCTCGTGATTGCGGCGTAAAAAGAGTGTGTTATGACCATTCTGACGCGGGCGCGTCATTTTTGCGTTTTCTCTGCATCAATATCCATTGATGAAAACTGTGTCCTGCTTCGTTTAATTTATCCACAAAAATCCCTTATAATCACTCTGTGAAATCCATTCACCTTATCTGTCAGGATAAGTCGGAATTAAGCAGTAAGGGAGAGCGCTCTATGTCTGTAGGAATTCCACTGCCCCGTGTCGACGCGGCAGCCAAGGTAACGGGTCGCGCCCGTTATACCGATGATTTTGAGATGCCCGGCATGCGTTACGCAAAATATGTACGCAGCACCATCGCCCACGGTATCGTCACCCACCTCGATCTCAGCAAAGCACAAGCCCTGCCCGGCGTGGAAGCGATTTTCACCTGGAAGGATGTGCCTGCGCATCTGTTCCCCACTGCCGGACATGCCTGGTCACTGGAACCGGCGAAACGGGATGTGGCCGATCGTCTGCTACTCACGGATCATGTACACCATTTCGGTGATGGTATCGCGATTGTGGTGGCAAAAGATCCCCTGACGGCAGAGAAAGCCGCTGCGCTGGTCGAGGTGACTTATCAGGAACTGCCCGTAGTCACCACGGCCGCTACCGCACTGGCTGAAGATGCCCCCAAAATCCATCCCCAGGGTAATTTGCTCAAGCAGCACAGCATTGAGGCGAATCACCCCCAGGAAGCCATTGCCAACGCCGCCGCCACTATCGAGAAATCGTTCTATACCCCGGTGGTGCAGCACTGCCATATGGAGAGCGTCACCTGTTACGCGTATATGGAGCAGATGGATCATATCACCATCGTTTCCAGCACCCAGATTCCACAGATCGTACGTCGCACTGTCGCCCAGGCGCTGGGGTTACCCTGGTCAAATATTCGGGTGATTAAACCCTATATCGGCGGCGGATTCGGTAACAAGCAGGACGTGCTGGAAGAGCCCATGGCGGCTTTTCTCACTATGAAGCTGGGGGGCATCCCGGTAAAGGTGGAGCTCTCCAGAGAAGAGAATTTCTTTGCCTCACGTACCCGTCACGCGTTTGATATTAAAGCGCGTCTGGGACTCGATAACGAAGGCAATATCACCGGCTATATGCTGGATGTGCTCTCCAATACCGGCAGCTATGCCTCCCATGGTCACTCCATTGCCTCCGCCGGTGCCAATAAGATCTCCTATCTCTATCCGCGCAGCGCGTTTGGTTACGCTGCACGCACCTTTTATTCCAACCTGCCCTGTGCCGGTGCCATGCGTGGTTATGGTGCGCCCCAGGTGGTGTTTGCCCTGGAGTGTCTGGTGGATGATATCGCCTGGCAGTGTGGTCTCGACCCGCTGGAGTTGCGTATCCGCAATGTGGCCCGGCTCAATGATGTCAATCCGGTGAATAAAAAGGTGATTCAAAGCGCCGGTCTGGTGGAGTGTCTGCAAAAAGGGCGCGAGCTGTTTAACTGGGATCAACTGCGTGCTGAGTATGCACAGCAGCAGGGGCCGATCCGGCGCGGAATTGGCGTGGCCTGTTTCAGTTATGGCTCTAACACCTATCCCGTGGGCGTGGAAATTGCCGGTGCCCGCCTGCTGCTCAATCAGGATGGTAGCGTCAATCTGCAAATCGGTGCTACTGAGATCGGTCAGGGTTCCGATACGGTGTTTGCCCAGATGGTGGCAGAGACACTGCACATCCCGGCACAACAGATTCGGGTGATCTCAACCCAGGATACCGATATTACTGCCTTTGACCCCGGCGCTTTTGCTTCGCGCCAGAGCTACGTCGCCTCAGGGGCGATTTATCAGGCGGCGCTGCAATTAAAAGAGAAAATTCTGCACCATGCCGCTTATCAATGCGAACGCGCACCCGAAGAGCTGACGCTGATGCAGGGCTATATTGTGCTAAAAGCCAGCCCTGAGGAGAAGCTGCTCAGCCTCGCCGAGGTCTCCATGAGCGCCTACTATGATCAGGAGGTGGGCGGGCAGTTACTGAGTGAGGTTTCCCATAAAACCACCAGCAATCCCCCCTCTTTTGGCTGTACCTTTGTCGATGTGACTGTGGATATCCCCCTGTGTAAGGTCAGCATCAATCGTATTCTCAACCTGCACGATTCCGGGCGCATCCTCAATCCGCAACTGGCGGGGGGCCAGGTACAGGGGGGTATGGCGATGGGCATTGGCTGGTCGCTGTATGAAGAGTTGCTGATCAATGAGAAGAGTGGCGTGGTACATAACCCCAATCTGCTCGATTATAAATTCCCGACGATCCTCGATATTCCCCCCAGCCTGGAGTATCAGTTTGTGGAAACCCATGAGCCGCAATCCCCTTATGGCCATAAATCCCTGGGAGAGCCGCCGATTATCTCACCGGCCCCCGCTATCCGCAATGCGGTACGTATGGCAACCGGCGTGGCGATTGATGCTCTGCCGCTGTCACCCAAAGCGCTCTATCGCCATTTTGTTGAGGCCGGACTGATTAAGGAGAGTCACCATGTATGACATTCAACGCTACTATCGAGCGGAAAATGCCAGCCACGCGGTAGCGTTACTCCAGGCAGATCCCTCTGCTCGCCTGCTGGCCGGAGGCACGGATGTGTTGATCCAGCTACGCCACCTTAATCCCCGCTATCACAGTGTGGTGGATATCCATCAGTTGGCCGATCTGCGCGGCATTACCCAACTGGATAATGGCACCTTACGCATCGGCTCGGCTACCACCTTTACCGAGCTGATTGAGTCCCCCTTGATTCAGCAGCGCGTTCCGGTTCTGGCGGAGGTTGCCGCGACTATTGCCGGACCGCAGGTGCGCAATGTCGCCACCCTGGGCGGCAATATCTGTAATGGTGCCACCAGTGCCGACTCGGCCTCACCGGGTCTGGTGCTGGAGATGGAACTGGAGATCGCGACGCCGCAAGGCACCCGCTTTACCCCTCTGCTCGGTTTTCATACCGGTCCGGGCAAAGTCGCGCTTGAACAGAGTGAAGTGGTGGTGGCCTTCCATATTCAGCCACACAACTGGCATAAGTATGGCATGGCTTACTTTAAATATGCCATGCGCGATGCCATGGATATTGCCACCATCGGCTGCGCGACCGCCTGTAAAATAGAGGAGGGGCGCTTTAGCGAGCTGAAGCTGGCTTATGGTGTGGCCGCGCCCACCCCCATTCGCGCCACTCAGGCGGAAATGGCGGCCCGAGGGCAACCAGCCAATCAGCAGACCTTGCAGCGAATCACCCAGGCCGTATTGGCCGATGTGTCGCCACGAACCTCCTGGCGGGCAGAGAAAGAGTTTCGTCTGCATCTGATCCAGACCCTGGCACAGAGAGTGATCACCATGGCGATTGAGCGAGCGGGAGGCGCCTTATCATGACACAATCTAACGCAATAACATTAACACAGCATATTCGCTGCCATATCAATCAGCAGCCGTGCGAGTTTCAGATCCCGGTGGGTCTCTCTTTGATGGAGCTGCTACGTAAACAGGGGTTGACCAGCGTCAAACAGGGATGCGCTGTGGGCGAGTGTGGTGCCTGTACCGTTCTGATAGATGGCGTTGCAGTGGACTCCTGCCTCTATCTGGCCGCCTGGGTCGATGGCAAACAGATCAGAACCGCAGAGGGAGAGGTGCGCGATGAGAAGCTCTCCACGGTACAGCAGGCTTATGTCAACGCCGGCGCGGTACAGTGCGGCTTCTGTACGCCTGGCCTCGTGATGACCAGCACCGCGCTGGTGGAAAAATATCGCCGTCAGCCGGTCACTGTGGAGCAGATAAGACGCGGGCTGGCTGGCAACCTGTGCCGCTGCACCGGTTACGAGATGATTGTAGATGCCGTGCAGCAAGCGCTGGCTGAGCAGGAGTGAGCCCTGCCTGGGATAACTGAATCTGCTGGCGCTACAGGTGGAGGTGGTACTGGTTAGCAGACCCTGAGAGACAGGGACGTCGACAAGGAGCCTACATGGATGTACTAGCGGCGAGTCTGATAACCAGTACCACCTCCACCTGTAGCGCCTTTTTTCCACAAGAGGATCAGAATCCGGTCACAAAGGACTCGCTGAACTCTTTTAATAAATTGGCTCTTTGTTGCGCATCTCCTGATATCAAAACCGCTCTGACTGCATGTAAGAAAGGGAGTTTTTGAATATCGGTCACCGGTAAAGCTAATAACCCTGCCAGCTTGTGATCATCAGTGAGCACTTCAATAGCGGTTTCAGGGAGGATGGATTTTCCGCGTGCAGTGAGTCTCATATGAGCAACAGTTGCCGGGGAATCAAGATGCTGAAAAAGTTGTACCACCAGTTTGCTATATTCCCGGGTTCTTTTCAGGAACAGGCTATCCCGCATTTTTTTCTCCCTTGTTTGCAAAGCGATATCGCGTAAAACATCCTGACTTGTTTCTACAGCAGGGTTAAACAGCCGACCAAAAGCCTTGGCCACAAATGATACTGCATTTTCAGTGAGTAACGTACTGGAGACAGTACGCAAAGGATAGCTGGCCATGCGTTGCAGAATTTTGACATCGTCAGAACCGCCCTCCTCAGTCAGATAACCATATACCGGTTTATCGGCCTCAGCAAAAAGCACCGTGACCTTTTCCTGGCTTAACGCCTTGCACAGATCATACAGAGGAGCACCGACACCACTGGTCAGATTTGAATCATCCGGCCATGACGGAGGAACATGAAAAATAACCGTACTGCCCTGGGGAATCTTGCCATTCTCCAGGGCCATTTTTAAGATATTCAATGTCCTGGCGGTATGTCCTCCCCCTGTTGGGGAGTATCCCACCACGATGCATTTCGCTTCTGGCGTCTGCGCCGTACGCTGTAAAGCGCTGTTGATATCTTGTGCTTTATTTGAAGACTGAAGGCTATCTGGATCAGATGCAGCTCCTGCTGCGGCTGATGATATACCCACATTCTGTATGCCAGGGACAAGGTTAGGCATAACACCTCCAGTAATAACAATGAGTCAGGCATCAGGCGCTAAGCAGCATAACAGATGCCCAGAAAGTCGCCGTTTTTAGCAAAATCGATATGAAAAGAAAGGAGAATACTTCTTCGTGACTGTTTGAATGGAAAAATAATAGATGCCCACATATCCAGTATAGATGAAAATCAAAAACAGGCACATCCACACTGGATTATGTTGAGATTATATCGCGCTGACAGCCTCTATTTTTTCGTCTCTTTTGCTGCCAGATTCAAGCCAGGAGCCGGTATCATATTCCTTTCCAGACCCCATTTTTTGATGATCGTCGCATAGGTGCCATTATTAAACAGCTGCTGGCAAGCCTCTAATATCACGGGCGTTAATTTAGAGTCTTTGGGAAGGACAAACGCCAGATAGAAGGTACCAAAACCATTGTCCTGCCCCACTCCGGCCATCTCCAGCTCATCATTGCTCTGCTGTACGAAATAGGCTAACGGCGCCATGGTACCAAAAGCGGCATCTGAACGTTTTGAACGGACCGCCAGGATACTGGTGACATTATTGGGATAAACCTGAACCGTCAGCGCCGGTTTACCCTCCTCGGTGCAACGCTTAGCCTGTTTTAGCAGGGTCTGCTCACCGGATCCCCCGGAAACCACTGACACTGTCTTACCACAACTCTCTGTCAGAGAAGTTATTTTGGCCGGATTGCCCTTTCTGACAGCAAATGCGGTCGCTTCCTTCATCATATCGATAAAATCATATTGCGCATGTCTGTCCGGATGATCGCCCACCGGCCCCAGGGAGAGAGTGTAGCGCTCAGCCTGAATACCGGTAAGTAAGCTGGAGAAGTTATTCACCACCTGATGTTCGATTTTGACACCCAATAATTCACTGAGCGCCTGGGCAAAATCCACATTCACCCCGGTTAATTCCTTAGACTCTGTCATCACGGCAAAAGGAGGAAAAATATCAATAGCATCAATAATAATCCCCTTTTGTTTAATATTATCTGGCAAGCGTTGATCATATGTAGGTACTTAAGCTCATAACACATTGATGTACCTTTAATTCATTACAGGGTAAATACTAAGACCTAACGATAGCAACATACTTTTCTGATCTCGCCTGGGATGAGCTCGTTGACCATGAGTCGCAAAA
>JBOFSC010000463.1:0-15663 GCA_051651345.1 Enterobacteriaceae bacterium | reverse complement strand
CATTTTTGATATCGTATTCAATCTTTCCTCCATCATAACGGTAAATTGTCATATATGACTGTTTTTCAATGCAATTAACATCTGTTTTCATATCATCAAAGCAGGCCAGGTCTGAACCGGTATCGCGACGAGGCATTTTTTTATAACCATCACCAATGTCCCATATTCTTACACTGAAAGAACCATCGCTGTATTTTTGGGGAAATGAAAATTCCTTTTCCAATATGTCTTTATTTGTTATCCACCACTCGATTTTTCCTCGATCTGTCAAAGGAAAAGTATTAACAAGGATCTCTGAACCTTCATGTAATGCAATAATTTTCACAGGTTGCGATACCCGCCAAACCAGGTAAACCACTGTGATTATTGCCACCAGGCCAAGAGCAACCACTGTTACTTTTAGCTTAGTCATATCGGCTTCCTTCAATCACCTTTCTGGCGTTCATCTCGGTAATAAAGGGCCTGTAACCGTACTTCCTCCAGCGCTGGAGAACAAACCAGACCCGAAACATCCGAAATCGGCGGTAAAAATCACTTTTGATATCATCAATATCTAACCCAAAGTGATCCTGTATCCGGTAATGCACGACAGCACGGAACCGATCTCCATTTACCTCCAGTGACTCCAGTGTGATATGGGTTGCCCAGGTATCATGTACCGTAATACCCAAGCCATTAACACGATCTTCTATATTGTTAAATTTTGGTAAAATTGTGTTACTTATCTCTTTTTTAAATTCCATCTTTTTTTCTAAAGGATAAAAGCGCTCATCCCATAAAATATTTTTCTGTAAAACCTTTTTAATCATTAACAACGAGCTATTTGCAGACTTATCCTGCGAAATCCGATCCGACATAGCTTTATCCAGCAGGGGATCACGAAAAACGGTTCCGCTATCTAACTGCATATGGGAGATCATTTTGCGCATCAGTCCCTTGTACTCCCCAATCATGGAATAGGGGACATCGGTCAGTCTGCGGAAACTATCGAATAAAATACGGGCGCTCTCCTTTTTATCCTCCATCGTATAAGGATTACACCAGCGGATTACCTCTGTTTCCGGCTGCATTGCCTGTGCGATATAATCACCCGGTGAGTAATCCTCACAGGTGACACCGGCATCATAGAGCTGTAACTGGATCTTCAGTTGCGACTCTTCTAAATCACCATAATGCATATCCGGCGCTTCGTAGTCATCCATCTTGTTGACTGTTTCAAAGATACGGGCTGGAAGCGGTAACGGTTCTGGTTTACTTTCGGTTTTTTCAGGCTTAGCGGCAGGAGGAACAGGTTTGGTGGAGGCTGTACTGCCGGGTGAGGGTGCCGCAGAACCCTGTTCGGCAGGTGTTGCGGTGGCGGCAGGTGATGCTGCTCTCATTTGCCGGGTCCCACCCCCGCCCTCATAAGTGGCGCTGAGTAAAGAGGGGATAAAGTGTGTGCTGCAGGAGCATCCGGTACGACAATCTTCCGTTCCTGCCAGCAGACGTCCGCCGCAGTTCATTGAACGGATACCACCCCGGATAGAGTAGACTTTTTTATCCTTGCCGCAGGAGTGGGAATCCCCTTCCAGGGCAACATTAATGCCATCCATAATGTAGTGCGAAGTGGCGGAAAGTACGCTCCCACCACAACCGGTCTTGTCTCCCAGACGAATAAAATATCCCATTCAAATGGTTCCTTTCATGTTTGCTGTTAATGCAGATAAAACGGTATGTTCTGGCTCTCTGTATCTGACAATATCCAGGCGTGAGTTCGCAGGCAGTATGTTGCCATTCTGGTCACTGGTTCATGACAGGATGAATACGTTGTCTCGATATCCGCCTGCTGCAGCGCATTTTGTGCATGGTGCTCCAGCAGTGACAGGGGCAGTGAATTTTGCTCATCTGTCAGTGCGCAGTAGTCATCAAAACAATTTTG
Organism: Enterobacteriaceae bacterium; assembly: GCA_051651345.1. Classification (GTDB taxonomy): domain Bacteria; phylum Pseudomonadota; class Gammaproteobacteria; order Enterobacterales; family JBOFSC01; genus JBOFSC01. The sequence goes on along the minus strand of JBOFSC010000463.1, from coordinate 13,745 downwards.
CCAGCGGGTATTGATATTCTCAAAATACCCTGGAGGGAATTTCAGCGTTATTGATGAAGAAGCCGTGAGTTCCTCGCTGACAGGGAAACTCACCCCGTGAGATACGGTACGTAACCCCTGTTTCTGTTCAACAAGCTGTCCACGGGCATTAAGACCGAAACCAAATGTCAGCGCCATACAAAATTCGTCCCGTTGCTGACCTCGAATATTGAGCATCATCTCAGTGACATTAATGTCCTGAAACGGATAAACCCGCCAGAGAGGCTCTCCGTATTGGTTAATGAATCGACAGCTTATAAGCGCGTCCAGATGGGAGGTATACAGCGCCAGACCACCTCCCGCTGCCTTACCATCATGACTGATCCAGCGAGTTTCCAGCCAGCGAACACCATCCGGATTGATGGTTTCTTTAGCGATAATCCACAGAGAGGTTTCGCTGAAGTAGCTGTTTTTCCTCGGATCATAGAAATGAAGTAACGATGAATGCATAAGATAAAATCATTTCAATTGTAAATAATTATATCATACACCTGCATGAGTCGTTGGCAACAGATTATGATTGTGCCAGTGCCAGAGAGTCAGTATAGATTTGCCTGCCGCCTTTGATTTCGCACTTATTACAGGGATAGTGGGTCATTAAGCACTTATGGCTCACCGCTTGCCGCTGAGCAGATTAGCGAGCGTAAGCGAGTCTGTCTGCTCGCGGAAGCGGAAGAGCATCTGTACTCTCATATCAGCCAGGTTGCACTGATATATTATGGTAACTCTGATTTTTTCCAGTCACCTCTGCAACAGCGGTCAAAAGAATTGTGAAAGTCGAAAGAATACTTTCTTATTGTTCAGAAACTCAATGAGCTCTAATTATTACACTCTATGCCAACTATCAGACGACTTTTTCTGACAGGGAGTGAATAAACGATGTGGAGTGATCTTCAGCTAAAACCCGTTCGACGCTCAATTGACGACGGATGTGATTATACGCAAGTGATAATAGACAGGCAGAATGCAGCGGCCAGAGCACGCTCCGGTTGTGCTTACCGCACCCCGATAAAACCTGTTCGAGTAATAGAAGCTTCATCTGCTACAAAGCGCCTGGTAACCCTTTGCCATGAACATATACAAGGGCATCTAACCGAAACAATGGTGATCGCTATCTTCCAGCTAGCGGCTCTCGGGATGGAGGTGGCACAGATAACCCGATGCCTTGGGGTAAACAGAGGTGGAGTAAACGCCGTACTGCGCTGTCAGACCATCCGTTATAAACGTTGCAGGGAGCGTGCACGGAAAAGGCCGTTAAGCACCCCAGAGGAGGTATTGCACCGATTAAATGGGGGACAGTAGCGATGAAGGTGGGTATCTATCGTGTTGCGGGGCGCAACAGAGGTTAAATATTGCACAGTGTTGCGGGGCGCAACAGTGGTTAAATATTATACAGCGTTGCGGGCCGCAACAGTGGTCTAATGAATTGTGAAAGTTGAAAAAATACTTTCTCATTGTTCAGAAGCCCGATGATCTCTGACTATCTCACTCTATGTCAACGATCAGATGAGGGTATTATGACTGAGAATGTGGAGAAAAAGGCTAAGAAGGCTGGAGCGCTGCATTCGGAGCTTAGGATTGATCTGCATACCTTTTATGCCATTAGCACATGGGAAGGCCGGGAGAAGAGTGAAAATAAGGGCGCTATCATCGGCATGCCGCGATTTTTCCGGTTAGTCTCCAGCATTAACCTGGATTCATTGGCTGATAATCCGTTCGCAGATGCGGTGATGTATCAGCTTGAAAAACTGATTGATGCTGCGCATCACCATATTCAGGAATTGCTGATCGAAGCCGATAACCTGATGACTCAACAGTTTCCTGGTATCATGTTGTCCTGCGCAGTGTCCAGAGAACCTCTGAACATAGGTGTTCATAGCCATACGCCTTTAGGGTATCGCTGTGTTTATCTTCTTGTCGGTTTTGATCAACTGGCATTGAAATTATTTCAGGCACATCATTACGGTTTTATTTCCTTACAGCATCGTGATTATCAGTTGAAAGAAGGTGGGTATCAAATTCGTAAAATATTCAGCGTGGCGCAGCACTATCGCTCATTCCCTGTCAGCCGCAGGGATATTGTTTCAGAATCTAATACGATTTCTCCGGCACAGCAATATTTTGGGGAACTGGATGAAGGTGTATTGTTAGGCAAAAAACGCTCCCGTTTCTCCCCGCCAGTTAATGCAGAGAGTCTTCGTTTATTAAACAATTTATTACGACACAAATCTAAAGTGCGAAATTCAGTACAACTTATTGATAAAAAATAAGATAAACATGATACGTGGAGTGGGTTTTTCAACGACACAGGCGTCAATTTTATCCATTTAAGAAATAATGGCGATATAAAAACACTTATTCATTGCAATCAACACGGGGAGTTTGCTATTTTGCCATGGCTTCTGAAGCACCCCGTGATTACTGCGGTTATCAGTGAGATGCACCATTTCCACTCGAAGAATGGATGCATAAGACGCCAAGTCTCAGTGAAAACGGCGTCGGGTTCGAAGGCTCGGCCTCTGAGTTGATGGAATGCAATAATACAAAAGCCTGTGGTGCGGGCAGGGTGGGGACAGTATCGGGAAGATGCTGTCCCCGTTTTTTTCTGTGTTCCTGGGAAAAGAGTTTCGTATTGACTTATAAATATACAGTTTGAATAATGACCAGGCTTACTCGTTGTCTATGACAACAGCCAATGTCTCCGTGATTTGAGAGGGACGCCTTCGGGTAATCACAAGCCAAAAGTTCACCTGATCTGAGAGAACTGCCTTTGGGCGATCAGAAACTGAAATGACAGTCAGAATGAAAATTCTGGCTCCCGACGGGAAAAGTACTTCCGTCGGGAAGATCTTTCTCCTGTCTATAGTGATTGTTTTCTTCCGGGAGAAAGACCATGTCTACAAAAACAGAGTATTTTAATGTCAATATCAATGGATTGGGTTATTTGAGTAATGTTCGTCGGGTAAACACGCAAAACAACGGTAGTTTTATGAGTTGCGTGATCCAGGCACTGAGTGGCCCGACAGAGAAACCGAACTATGTCCGCTTCGATATAACGGTGGCAGGCAAAGAGGCAACCAGCCTGATAGCCTGCTGTCAGAAGTCAGTTGATGAGGACAAGAAGGTGCTTATCGGCTTTACGTTAAGCAATCCGGAAACGACTATTTTCACTTTAAAAACAGGCGAGCATGCCGGAGAACAGCGTGTGAGTCTCAAGGCCCGTCTGATCAAGGTTTCCTGGGTCAAGATAGGCCAGGAGGAAGTTTACCGGGCAGAAAAATCGGACTCCGCACCGCCTCAGAGTGGTAATGGCAATGGTGATCGTCACTACGCCGAAGACTCATTTTAGAGAACGTGTACGGTGCCCTGTGAATCAGGGTACCAGATAACAGGAGAAAGATTATGTCTGCTCGTGGAGTGAATAGAGTTACGTTGTTGGGTTTCCTGGGGCAGGACCCTGAGATCCGTTATTTGCCGAACGATGGCGGAGCCATTGCGACATTGTCGTTGGCGACGTCAGAGGTGTGGAAAGACAAACAAACCGGTGAACAGAAGGATCGAACCGACTGGCACCGGGTTGTGGTCTTCGGCAAGCTGGCTGAAATTGTTGGTGAGTATATGCGTAAGGGATCGCAAGTGTATCTCGAAGGGCAGCTACGCACCCGCAAATGGTTTGACCAGCAAAACGGCATGGACCGCTATACCACGGAAGTGATAGTGGCACGTAATGGTGTCATTCAGATGACCGGAAGTCGGCCTGACGGCAGCCAGAAAAAAGCAAATGGCAGCACGCGCAACGCTGCGGTTTCTGCTTCTGAGGCTACTGCCAGTCCTCCGACGACTGTTACCAATTACGCCCCTCCTGCGGATTGGGATGATGATATTCCGTTCTGAGCGGTTCGATAAGCTGCTCAGTTAATGTCTGTGTGAATTAAAAGGGCTTCGGCCCTTTTTTAAATTTCGGGAAATGAGTTGTTTATTGAGGGTAACCGTGAAGATTCGCACAGTGAGCATGTCTTTTTGACTGTTTACTGAGGATATTCATGAAATCACACTCTGCTTTCTCCACCTGTTTACTGGCCGCTGCGCTACTGACTGGATGTGTCAGATCACAAAAAAACCTGCAACGTGATCCCGTTTCTCCGTTAACCGGTGTCACTTTGTCCAGTAACCTGCAATCGGCACAACCTGATGTTTTTGCCATACCAACTGAAGTGGTTCGTTATGATCGCTATTTGCTGGTTAATACATCGCCGTCCCAGGCACAACGCTCTCCATTAGAGCAGATGATCGATATTCGCATCCCGGCGTCTCTTGCTCCCACAGTGGCGGATGCCATGCGTTATGCTCTGCGTCAGTCAGGGTTCAGTCTGTGCAGTATTACCTCTGCGAATCGTGTGCTCTACAACCAGGCATTGCCCGGTGTGCATTATCAGTTGGGACCCCTCCGTCTGATTGAGGCACTACAAATTCTGGGCGGTTCTGCCTGGCAAGTGGATGTGGACCTCGTGCAGCGCGTGGTCTGTCACTCTCTGCGGGAAGGATTTCGCCTGCCACCTGAGGCAACACCGGTGAAGAGTGGGGGTTTCTTGCAGCCCCCGACACTAAAGACCACACAACCTGCCTCAACCATCAACACTCGTGCCATGGCTAAGCCTTTTCGACTGACCAGCATCGAACGTCGGGGAGGCGTGGTGTTTGCTGCTGTAGCACCACAGCAGGTGTTTAATCTGGCAGATATCCGGCTGGTTGAAATCGGCGAAACCCTCCAGGGTTGGACACTGCTGTCTGCCGGGGGTAATCAGGCTCGGTTTAGCGTTGCTGGCCGCATACAAACACTGACCGTTCAATAAGAGGGAGCGCAGGATGAAGTTGACATCATTTGCCCTGGCACTGGGATTGAGCATGGTGCTATTCCTGCCCTCGATAGCAACGTCGCAAACTGGTCAGTCAGAGCAGGACAGAACAACCAGCATTAACACGACACTGCAAATCCTGGAAGAAGCACAGTCGAAAAAAAGTGCTCAAGAGTGGGGATTGACTACTGAGGAGTGGCAACGTTATCAGCAATTGATTAAAGGGCGTCGGGGAATTTTATCGCCAGGGTTAGATCCTGTTACCACGCTCGGAATTGAAGCCCGCAGTGAGGAGGAACGACGCCATTACGCCGAGCTGTCCGTTAAACAGGAGTTCCAGCGAGTTGAAGCAGAATTGGCATTTCAGCGTGAGGTCAATGCTGCATGGGTTCGTGTCTATCCAGACGTTTTACCAGTGCGAGTATCGGTTGAGAGTGTGGGGCAGGCGAGTGGGCGCTTAGCTCTGTTTGTCCGGGAGGAGTGTGGTGCTCCATGCGAAACCAAAGTGTCCACCTTGTTGGCTACTCAGCGACCGCTTGATATCTATTTGGTCGGCAGTGAGGGAAAAGATGAAGTTGTTCGAACCTGGGCGAAGAAACTGGCAATCCCTGTAGAGCGCGTGAAGGCGAAAACGGTGACGCTCAATCACGACCGGGGACAGTGGCTCAGGTTTGGTCAGGGGCGTATGCCGGTGGTACTGCAACAGGGAGAGAAAGGATGGCAGGTTACCGAATATTAGGTGTGCTGATGCTTGTTTGGTGCAGCACTGGCACTCTGGCAACGGTGCTGCAGCAGATTCCGCCAGGTTATTACCAGATCGCTGTACAGGAACGGGTACCCGCAGAGGCGTTATATAGCCTCGCACTCACAGAATCGTCAAAGAAACTTCCCCACGGTGTCCGTCCATGGCCGTGGACGATCAATGTTGCGGGAACCGCCTATCGTTACACCACCAGACAGGATGCCTGGAAGGCGTTGCTGGAGTTTATGCGCAAGTATCCTCTGAAACGTATTGATGTCGGCATTGCCCAGGTAAATCTGGGCTGGAATGGGCATTACTTTCGCTCAAGTTGGGAATCTTTTGACCCTTATATCAATCTGCGCGTGGCTGCTCGTATTCTGCGGGCTTGCTACGACAGCAATCCGGGGAGCTGGATGGCGGCTGCAGGGTGTTATCACCATCCTGCCGGTGGACAGCCTGCCCGAACTTATCAGGCGATAGTGAAAGCGCATTTGAAAAGCTTACAACCGACAGGCGGGGTGCTGGTTTCAAATGTGGTTATTGAACCTGGCGCAGGAGTTGCTCCATGAATCTACCTTTATTGTCCTCTCTTGTGAGGGGAGTGCTTTTGGGTGTCGTCTGTGTGGCTGCACAAGCAGAACTGACGGTAGTTGACGATTTGGGTGGACAATCGACAGAAGGTTATTTTGAAGGCATTAACAACCAGGGCGTTGAGGGCAGCGCAAGTGACTTACAGAATGAATCTCTGCCTCCTGTGATCCTGGCAAGAGGTTTTCCGATCAAGACACCAGAACTGACACCGGGTAAGGTTGAACCCAGAGTACTCAATTTGCCGGGAATGAGCCCGCTGTTTCTGATGGGTGATGATGACTTATCCCGCCGTTGGCTCTCATTGCGCCTGGATACCCTGCTGCAGTTAAACGCGGTGGGAATGGTGGTCAATGTTGCCAGTGAAGAGGCGTTCAGAAACCTGGAGAAACAGGCTGAAGGGTTGGAACTGGTGCCAGTATCAGGCAGTGACCTGGCGAAACGGCTGGGACTGACCCACTATCCGCTGTTGTTGACGGGAAAAGGGCTGGAGCAATGAGATCGGTTCTGGTATTGAAATTATCAGCGGCCAACGGTTGTCTGACCTGCTTAACAGGGAATTCGCCTGATGAGTGATCGCTATGTTATTGAGGCGCTGTTGCGACCTGCCGTCGAACTGAATACTGCGTTGGTGGCCGCCAGTGCCAGCTATATCTGTATCACAGCCCCCTGGGCGGTGGCACTGACACCGGGTGTCAGTTACGTCACTGCCGCTGGGTTTGCCGTATTTGCGTTGAAACGGGCCGGTGAGGGGCTGCAGGTGCTGCGTTATCGGCGCAATATCCGTCGATTACCCGGTTATGTGATAACCAGCGTCGAGGTGTCGGTGAGCCATCAGCGTCTGTTTCTGGGACGCGGGTTTTTATGGGAGCAGAAACACACCCAGCGCTTGTTGGCGACGTTGCGGCCTGAAGTTGAACGTTATATCAATCCTCCTGCGCTGTATCAGGTGGCCCGCCGATTTGAACAACGGTATGAATATCGATATCCCACTCTGTGCCAATGGCTCTCCAGTCAGTCAGTGCTAAATCCAGTCCGCCCATTGCCGGATGTTGGTGGCAAACCTGCCCTGCATGGTATTGAACCGCATGAGGTCAATGTTTCGCTGAACCTGTCGGAGCGCGTGGGGCACATGCTGGTATTGGGAACGACCCGCGTTGGCAAAACCCGTCTTGCTGAGCTGCTGATCACTCAGGATATCAGGCGTGGGAATGTCACTATTGTGTTTGATCCAAAAGGGGATGCGGATCTGCTCAGGCGGATGTATGCCGAAGCTCACCGGGCGGGTCGTGCCAGCGAACTACAGGTGTTTCACTTAGGATGGCCAGATATTAGTGCACGTTATAATGCTGTGGGTCGGTTTAATCGTATTTCCGAGGTGGCGACTCGCGTGGCCGGGCAACTGGAAGGTGGCGGGAACAATGCCGTGTTTCGTGAATTTGCCTGGCGGTTTGTCAACATCATCGCCCGTGGTCTGGTTGCGCTGGGGCAACGGCCTGACTTTGGTCTGATTATGCGTTACGTCAATAACATCAGCGACCTGTATGAGGACTACGCTGAGTTTTACCTGTCACAACATGCACCTGAGTTGTGGCAGCAGATTGAGAATCTGGCGTCGATTCTTGATGAACGTCATGTGCCTCGTCATATGGAAGGACGCTCGATACGTGTTGTGGCGATTGAACAGGTATTAGGCAGCGATGAGGGGAAGCGGATCTATGATTCGATCCTGGATGGCTTGCGCTCATCTGTTCGCTATGATCAGAAATACTATGACAAGATTGTCGCCAGTCTGCTGCCTCTGTTGGAGAAACTGACCTCCGGCAAGACGGCGCAGTTAATCTCCCCGAACTACACTGATCTGTCAGATCCCCGACCTATTTTTGACTGGCAACAGGTGATCCGCAAAAAGGGTATTGTCTATATCGGTCTGGATGCGCTGTCAGATCCAGAGGTGGCTGCAGCGGTAGGTAATAGTATGTTTGCTGATCTGGTGAGTGTCGCCGGTCATATCTACAAGTTCGGTATCAATGATGGCTTGCCAAATATTGAAGGGGAGAAAACACCGATCAGTCTGCACTGCGACGAATTTAACGAGCTAATGGGCGACGAGTTTATCCCTCTTATCAACAAGGGCGGTGGAGCGGGTATCGAAGTGACTGCTTATACTCAGACCCTGCCGGATATTGAAGCGCGATTGGGCAATGCCGCGAAAGCTGCGCAGGTCGTGGGTAACTTCAATAGTCTGGTGATGCTGCGCGTCCGTCATACCGAGACAGCAGAGCTGCTGACAAGGCAACTGCCGGAAGTGGAAGTGTATACCAAAACTCTGGTGTCCGGTGTCACCGATATTTCCAATCCGGAGATGGGTAGTGACTTTACGTCCAATATTCAGGACAGGGTCAGTTCGTTACGTACCCCGCTGATCACGCCAGCCAATGTGATCAATCTCCCGAAAGGCCAGGCTTTTGCCTTGCTGGAGGGCGGTAAACTGTGGAAGATTCGTATGCCGTTGCCAGCGGCGGGGAATGATGCCTTAATGCCAGCCAGTCTGGCGAAACTCGCTGAGTATATGAAGAAAAACTACCACACGGGGGATACCTGGTGGTCGGATACAGCATTACCGGGAGACTGGATACCCAATGTTGACAGTGATGCTATCTGAGAAGGGGGGAAGTTTAATGAAACAACAATATCGTATCAGTGCTGTACTGGCCTCCAGTCTGGGACACTCTGAAGAAATACCTCACGATATCATGGAGGTGTTGAAAAACCAGTCCTGCTCAATGCCATTTGCCCCGGAGATTTTGGCTGAGTTAACCCGGCTGGGGTACGACGCCAGGCGTGAGCAGGAACCTTGCCCGGATAATCAGGTGGGAATTTGGATAACGGTGCATACCCGGCCCATGCTGCTGCAATGTGAACTGGTAGCGCTGGTGTTGCATTGAGGAAAAAAAATGGCTCAGGCATCTGCGTCCCCACAAACGGTTCCGCAAAGCTTACCCCCTAAACGCTCTGGCCTGCTGATGACCCTGTTGTGGGATATCCCCTGGCGGATTATTGGCATGTTACTGGTTTCCTTACTGTTCAGTCTGATAGTGGAGTATATCGGCATTGCCTTCATTTGGCCGGAGCAGGGAGCAGAACACAGCCGTGCGGTAATGGCGACAGAAAGTCGTTATTTTGCAGAAGGTTTTACCCGCAGTCTGCTGCTCTCTGCACCGGTGACCACCGTGAGTACCTGGATAACCCTTGGTTATCAATGGTTGTTTGTTAACAGTGGTTTTCTGGGCTGGCTTCAGTCGGCAGAGTCAGGCAACAGCGGTAATATGCTGATGGATCGCTTAAATGTTGGCGGTGCCTGGCTGGTACAGTGGGCGCGGGAATATCTGACGGCATCCATGTATGTTACTCTGGTATTCCTGATGCGTGTGACTATTCTGGTGTTGTCGGTGCCGCTGTTTGTTCTGGTGGCCCTTGTAGGAACGGTGGACGGCATGGTACGGCGTGATTTGCGGCGCTACGGGGCCGGATATGAGTCGAGCTTTCTGTATCATCATGCCAAACGGTTCGTCAAACCGGCAGTCTATATCCCATGTGTGTTGTATCTGTCCGTGCCATTCTCGGTGTATCCGAACTTGTTGTTATTGCCCGCTGCACTGCTGATGGGGTTGGCGATATCGGTGACGGTGGGATCATTTAAAAAATATCTGTAGCTCACGGATATTGCTGTCGGGCGTGCAGGACGTTTAATACCGTTATTTGATCCGTACTAACTTGATAAATAATAATATAATTGGGATGAGCAACCAATTCTCTGGTTCCGGGAACCCTTCCGGCTCGAAAGAGATAGGGATGTTCTGCTGTTGGCTGTATTGCGTCTTCAATCAATGTCTTGATACGGCGGGCTGCAAAGGGATTTTCGTTCGCAATATAACGGATGATGTTGGCTAAGTCATTTCGGGCGGATTGTCGCCAGATGATCGGTAACATCAGTATGATTTACGCATTTTGGATTCTGCTTCAGCGATGATAGCCTCCATTTCAGCCATTACCGCGTCATGGGGAATACCCGGCTCTGAGTCAGCCAGCGCTTGTTGTACTTTGGCACGGAACCAGAGGTCATAGCTGTCTGCTTGCTCCTGAGTTTCAAACTCCGAAACGATAGGGGAAAGTAAAGCACTCATTGTTAACTCCAGTATAGCTGGCCTTTTAACCAGTATAGCCTGTTTTATTACTGAGACCAAGGCTGATCTGCGCGGTTTAAACCGGATAAATTTTCAAAATCCCTTTTCTGGTTGTTTGCTGATCCTCTCCCTGCTTTTCGCCAGGCTATGCCCTGCATCCATTATCTGTAAAAGGAAATTTCCATGTACATAACACAGTTACGAGCGTTATGCCTTACAGGAGATCTGCTCGTTATGTTGTCTGTCCGGGCCAGTGAAAAAGATGAGCTGGCTCTGGTGATAAAACAGTTGGAGCAGGTGCAGGCCAGTCTGATACGGGCCCGTGTGGTAGCGGTTCAGGACGGCCAGTCCGGGCGTTTTTATTTTGACTATTTAAGGGCCACACAGGATGTCACCACCCTGCGCCGTGGGATTGAGTTTTACCTCGAACCTTCTCGCGCGCAACCCACAACATCATCAGTTTCCGGGCAATACCGCCAGGAGCGTCAGTAATGAATGACGTACAAACCGCCGCCTTTAAAGCTGCTGCCGGCAACGTTGAACCTGCTGTCCTTAACCTGCTGTTTATCGGTGCATTGATAGCAGTATTGATACTGTGGTCAGGGTGGGGATTGGTTCACGTCTATCGGGGCTATGCGGCAGGTAATCTCAAAGGGATTGTAGCTCAACGCTTTGTAGTACGAGTGGTCATTTTGCTGTTGGTCAGCCTGTATTTGTTCGCCAGTTAATTTTTGAGTTTGATAAGGAAAAATCATCATGAATTTGCAGTCTTTTATCTCCTCCCTCCGTCGCATTACTCAGCGTGTCACCCTGCTGACTCTGACAATGGTCACCTCAGTTCAGGCAGCGTTACCTACCGTAGAGGGGCCTAAAACCAGCACTGACAAGTCGTTCTATGGACAGATTTCCGGCTATCTCAATGATGGTGTTGTTCTTGGGGGATTGATCCTGGCTGCCGGGGCGCTGCTGGTTGTCGCCAATGCCATTATCGCCACCTTCTCAGAAGTGCAACAGGGGAGAGCGACCTGGAGCAAGTTCGGTATGCTGGTCGTGGTGGGGATCGTGCTAGTGGTCGCGGTTATCTGGCTGGCAGCAAAAGCGGCCACGGTTATTGTCGGTTAAGGCAGACTGTCTATGGCGACTCTTTCATTTTTGCCTGACAGACTGAATGCAGAGCCTGTTGTATTCAAAGGTTTTACCACACCAGAGTTGTTTGCGACAGCAGGGCTAAGTGTAGCCGTCGGCCTGGTGGCTGCCATACCCCTGGCTCCGTTTATCGGCTGGCTGGCTTTTCCCTCCGTCAGTTTATTGATGCCGCTGTTTACGGTGTTTTTCGGCGGCAAACTGATGGCCCGTTTCAAGCGTGGCAAACCAGAGAATTACCTGTATCGAAGGGCTGATTTGTGGTTGAGCCGCCAGCGTATGGGCAATCCCGGCTTAATACACCATAGCCGGGCCTGGGCACTGCGCCGCAGCGTACCGGTTATTCGTCGATCTCAGGAGGATTTTGATGAGTAAGTACCGAAGTGCGGTTAATGCGCGTGATCGCCATATCTCGACTTTGCGGGGAGCCTGCGGTGTGTTGCTGTTTTTGTTGATGGTGGCCATCACCGGCTGGATATTGTCGCCACGCAATCTGACGATTCACAATCCACCGGATTTACGCAGTGGCAGTACCCGGCCCTGGTGGGAGGTACCGCCATCCACAGTTTACAGTTTTGCGTTTTATATCTTTCAGCAGCTCAACTCCTGGCCGAAAGATGGTGATACAGACTATCCGTACCGTATCAGCACCCTGTCAGCCTATCTGACGCCGACTTGTGAAGAGTGGCTGAATAAGGATGCGGTACAGCGCAAGTCTGCAGGGGAACTGCGTGAGCGTGTTCGCGGGATCTCAGAAGTTCCGGGACGTGGCTATAAGGAGGAGAGTGTCACGGTGGTGAGTCGTGATAGCTGGATTGTGCGCCTGGATCTGGTGGCCGATGAGTATTACCACACTGAGCCAGTGAAGCGCGCTCTGGTGCGTTACCCGCTGAAGATTGTGCGCTGGGATCAGAACCCGGAAACCAATCCCTTTGGCCTGGCGCTCGATTGCTACGCCGATATTCCACAACGTCTGGAGGCGGCCCCAACCGCACCTGTTGAGAAAAAAGGACTGTTCTGATGCTGTTTACCCGTTATTTATCTCTCTGTCTGGTCCTGCTGGGGCCAGTGTGTCTCACCAGTCTGTCGACTCAGGCGGTAGAGCTGATGAAGTGGGAGCGTATTCCGCTGCAGGTGCCGTTGACCGTTGGGCAGGAGCGCATTGTCTTTGCCAACAAAAACGTCCGCGTTGGTTTTCCACCTGAGCTGAATGGCAAGCTGCGGGTGCAGAGTACCGGTGGTGCTGTGTATCTGCAGGCGAGTAGCCCTTTCGCCACTACGCGGCTGCAACTGCAGGATGTGGAGAACGGTGAGCTTATTCTGCTTGATATTAGCGCGCTTGAGGGTAAGCAGGTACGTGAGCCAGTCAGCCTTATCTACCAGGGTGAAGTCTCCAGCGCTACGGCCAGCAACAAAACGTCGGTCAGCCTGGATGAGGGCACGACGAAAGGTAAAACATCAGTCAGAGAGAGTGCCCCGAAGATAGCCGCGCCGCTGCCGATTGCCCTGACCCGCTATGCAGCGCAAAGCCTGTATGCGCCATTACGCACCATTGAGCCCTTGCCGGGAGTTCATACCATTTCACATGGTCTGTCATCGACCATTACCACGCTTCTGCCCTCTGAGTCTGTTACGGTGCGCCCTCTGGCAGCGTGGGGTGTACAGGGATACAACCTGGTAGCGCTGAAGTTGACCAATCAGAGATCGGGGAAAGTGGTGCTCGATCCGCGCCGTCTGCAGGGAACCTTCCATTCGGCAACCTTTCAGCACCGCTGGCTGGGTGCCGTTGGGACACCGGAAGATACCACCACGCTGTATCTGGTGATGCAGGGACGCCCGGATGCGGCCTTCCTGCCAGAGCCGATAGCTCCGAAAGTGAAAGGCAAAGCCCATGAAAATTAAATCCAATACCCTGCTGAAACTTCTGGTGCCGACGGTGCTGTTTATCGCTATTGCCATTGGAGTTAAATCCTGTGGTTCAGATTCGACGCCAAAATCACAGGCTTCGAAGTCGGGTGCAGTGGCAGACCTGACGAAAGAGGAACTGCAGATACTCGGTATTGGCGGTGATACCCCGGAAGATACCCTGCGTACTCTGGTGGCGCGTTTGAAGGTCGTTCAGGATAAGCAGGAGAGTCTGGAACGGCAGAACGTCACTTTGTCAGAGCAAAATGCGGTTCTCAAAGAGAA
>JBOFSC010000462.1:0-3823 GCA_051651345.1 Enterobacteriaceae bacterium | reverse complement strand
CTGGCAGTTAGATATCGAAGCCATTGCCGAACAACTGGATGGCGTTAAGTTAATCTATGTGTGCAATCCCAATAATCCTACCGGCACCCTGATGGATCCAAACAGCCTGCGTGAACTGCTCGCCATGGCCCGTGGACGCGCGCTGGTGATCGTCGATGAGGCCTATATTGAGTTCTCTTCACACAGCAGTGTGGTCAGTTGGCTGGCGGATAATCCCCATCTGGTGGTTTTGCGCACCCTGTCCAAAGCCTTTGCCCTGGCGGGATTACGCTGCGGTTTTACCCTGGCATCAGAGGAGATTATCCAACTGCTGCTGAAAGTGATCGCCCCATATCCGATCCCGGCACCGGTGGCCTATATTGCCAGTCAGGGATTGTCCGATGAGGGCATCGGCCAAATGAAACAGCGGGTGCAGCAACTGTTGTCAACCCGGCGCTGGTTTATGGAGGAGTTAGCCCGCTCACCGGTGGTTGAGCAGGTATTTGCCAGTGCCAGCAACTATATTCTGGTGCGTTTTTATGACTCCCCGCCGCTGTTCAGCGAACTCTGGCAGCAGGGTATTATCCTGCGCGATCAACATAAACAGCCCAGCCTGGCCCACTGCCTGCGTATCACTGTCGGAACCGAGCAGGAGTGCCAGCGCGTACTGGATGCATTGAACCAATTAGCCACTAAGGAACCTATATGAACCAGAAAGTCTTGTTTATCGATCGTGATGGCACATTGATTGTTGAACCCCCCGAGGATTTTCAGGTGGACAGGCTGGATAAACTGGCTCTGGTACCGGATGTGATCCCGGCTCTGCTGAAACTGCAGCAGGCCGGATATACCCTGGTGATGATCACCAATCAGGATGGTTTGGGTACAAGCAGCTTTCCGGAGCAGGATTTCACCCCGCCCCACCAGTTGATGATGCAGATTTTCACCTCACAAGGGATCCATTTTGCTGAAACCCTGATCTGTCCCCATTTCCCGGCCGATAATTGTGACTGCCGCAAGCCTAAAACCAAACTGGTGCAGCACTGGCTGGCAGAAGGCAAACTCGATAAGACCCACTCCTGGGTGATTGGCGATCGCCAGACGGATATCCAACTGGCACAGAATATGGGCATTCAGGGCCTGCTGTACGACCCGCAGCAACTGGGCTGGACCCAGATTGCCGAACAGTTAACCCGACGGGATCGCCACGGCCAGGTTAACAGAAAAACCGCTGAAACCGATATCAGCGTCCAGGTGTGGCTGGACCGACAAGGGGAGAACCAAATCAGCAGTGGTGTCGCCTTTTTTGATCATATGCTGGATCAGATTGCCACCCACGGCGGGTTCCGCATGCATGTGCAGGCAAAGGGCGATCTCCATATCGATGATCACCACACGGTAGAAGATACCGCCCTGGCACTGGGGGAAGCCCTAAAAATTGCCCTGGGGGATAAGCGCGGTATTGGCCGTTTTGGCTTTGTGTTACCGATGGATGAGTGTCTGGCCAGCTGTTCACTGGATCTCTCCGGACGTCCTTACCTGGTATTTGATGCCCAATTCAGCTATCAGAAAGTCGGTGATCTCAGTACCGAGATGGTGGAGCATTTCTTCCGCTCCCTCTCCTATGCCCTGGCGGCCACGTTACACTTGCAAACTCAGGGTAATAACGATCATCACCGGGTGGAGAGCCTGTTTAAAGCCTTTGGCCGTACCCTGCGCCAGGCTCTGAGCGTTCAGGGAGATCAGCTGCCCAGTTCCAAGGGGCTTCTATGAGTAATATTGTGATCCTGGATACCGCCTGTGCCAATCTCTCCTCTGTGGTTTATGCTCTACAGCGGCTGGGGTATCAGCCCCGTATTAGCCGCGATCCGCAGCAGATTGCTCAGGCTGACAGAATCATCTTCCCCGGTGTTGGCCATGCTGCCGTGGTGATGCAGCAGTTGCAACCGCTGCTGCCTGTGCTGCGCAGCTGTAAGCAACCGTTGCTGGGGATCTGCCTGGGAATGCAGGTATTAGGCAGCCAGAGCGACGAGGGTCGGGTGCCCCTGTTGTCGCTGATCGATAATACCCCCATACAGCGCCTTAACAGTCAGGGGCAGCCTCTGCCCCACTCTGGCTGGAACCAGGTGATTTATGATACGGAGCATCCGCTGTTTTACCGCATCCCCAGCCACAGCACCTTCTATTTTGTTCATAGCTATGCTATGGCGCTGTGCCCGCAAACCCTTGCGCGCACTCTCTATGGCGAGAGCTTTACCGCTGCAGTGCAACAGAATAATTTCTATGGTGTGCAGTTCCATCCGGAACGCTCAGGAGCAGCAGGTGCGCAACTGCTGAAAAATTTTATGGAGATCATATAACGATGATTATTCCCGCAATAGATTTGATTGAAGGTCGTGTTGTCCGTTTACATCAGGGGGATTACGCGCAGCAACGCCACTATGATGATGATCCGCTGACCAGCCTGCAGGAGTACCAGCGTCAGGGGGCGCAGGTGCTGCATCTGGTGGACCTGTCCGGAGCCAAAGAGCCCAAAGCCCGGCAGATTACTCTGCTACGTCGCCTGCTCGCCGGTGTCACTATCCCGGTACAGGTGGGGGGCGGTATCCGCACCGAAGAAGAGATCAGTACCATGCTGGAGGCCGGTGCCCGCCGGGTGGTGATTGGCTCCACGGCGGTAAAACAGCCGCAACTGGTACAACAGTGGTTTGAGCGCTATGGCGCAGAAGCCCTGGTGCTGGCACTGGATGTGCGTATCAATGAACAGGGGGTACGCCATATTGCGGTCAGCGGCTGGCAGGAGGAGTCACCGGCAACCCTGGAGCAGATGCTGGATCACTATCTGCCCTTTGGCTTAAAACATGTTCTCTGTACCGATATCTCCCGCGATGGCACCCTGCATGGCAGCAATGTGCAACTCTATAAGGAGATCAGCCAGCGCTATCCGCAAATCGCGCTACAGTCTTCCGGTGGTATTGGTGCTTTAAGTGATATCGCCGATCTGCGTCCTACCGGTGTCAGTGGTGTGATCGTGGGTCGGGCCCTTTTGGATGGTAATTTCACTTTGACGGAGGCGATCTCATGCTGGCAAAACGGATAATTCCCTGTCTTGATGTTAAGGATGGACAAGTGGTTAAAGGGGTGCAGTTTCGCAATCATGAAGTGATCGGCGATATTGTGCCTCTGGCCCTGCGCTACTCTCAGGAAGGGGCCGATGAGCTGGTGTTTTACGATATCACCGCCTCCTCATCCGGTCGCACTGTGGATAAGGGCTGGGTGGCCCGCATCGCAGAGGTGATCGATATTCCCTTCTGTGTTGCAGGCGGTATCCGCTCTGTAGAGGATGCAGCGGAGATTCTTAATTACGGCGCGGATAAAATCTCCATCAACTCCCCTGCTCTGGCCAATCCCCAGCTTATCAGCCAGCTTGCGGAGCGTTTTGGCGTGCAGTGCGTCGTGGTGGGTATCGACAGCTGGTTTGATGCCGATAACAACCGCTATCAGGTCTATCAGTTTACCGGTGATGTCGAACGCACCCGCGCTACCCCCTGGGAGACCTTAGCCTGGGTGGAGGAGGTTCAGCGCCTCGGTGCCGGAGAAATCGTCCTGAATGTGATGAATCAGGATGGCGTGCGTCAGGGCTATGATATTGAGCAGTTACGTCAGGTACGCCAGCGCTGTCAGGTGCCTCTGATCGCCTCAGGCGGTGCCGGTGCGCCGGAGCATTTTCTGCACGCCTTCCGCGATGCCGGGGTGGATGGTGCCCTGGCGGCCTCGGTGTTCCATAAGCAGATTATCGCCATCGGGGAATTAAAACAGTATCTCAAACAACAAGGGGTGGAAG
>JBOFSC010000461.1:0-6339 GCA_051651345.1 Enterobacteriaceae bacterium | reverse complement strand
CTCTGTTGCAGTACAAACCTGGCGCAAGGGGCCGATATCTCCCTCGGTGTTGCCGGTAATATGAGCCTCAGCCCTTATAAAGCTAAACACGCTGACTATACTGCCCTGCCAATATTTAATTATGATAACGATATCGTCTATTTTGCCGGTGCTGAAGGGGGTGTCTATTTGCTTAATGGTGAAGAGCATGAAATCACCCTGAAAGCGCTCTACCAGGGCAAGCAGTATGATTCCAGTGATGGCTCCGGTGCCGCCATGCGCAAACTGCATGACCGCCGCGACACACTGATGACTGGGATCAATTATCAATACACGGCCTTTTTTGGCGCGCTCACGGCAGAGGTGCTGGCCGATACCCTCAATCACAGTAAAGGGGTCACTGCCTCGGTAAGCTATATCAACCAGCTACAATTTCAGGAGATCACCCTGCTGCCCTCTTTAGCCCTCAACTATCATAACGGGCAACAGAATCGCTATTTTTATGGCATCTCTGCCAGCGAGTCGGCACGCAGTGGGTTACGCGCTTATCGCCCCAAACAGAGTATCAGCCCCGCTGCCGCACTGATGGTCAGTTACCAGATGACGCCACAATGGCAAAGTTATCTCAGTAGTGAGGCCCATTTTCTTCCCTCAACAGTACGCAATAGCCCAATGATTGACCGTGATATGAGCTATAGCTTCACTCTGGGTCTCAATTACCATTTTTAGAAAATTTAACAAACCAAAAGGCCGTTTAGTGTATGTTTAAACTTAGGGCTCTAGAATAAGGGAATATGCAAGCAGTGTAATTCCCCTCTGGCACAAGTGGCTGAGGCAAAACTAAGGAATCTTTCTGGACACAGCGATGGTAACAACATCCCCTTTATGGACCATCTTATGCGATTTTGATGGTACGATCAGTTTTAATGATGTCACCGATACATTACTGGAGACTTTTGGCAAATCCGGCTGGCGCACTCTGGAAGAGCGTTGGTTGCAGGGGGCTATCGGTTCAAGGGAGTGTATGAGCGGACAAGTGGCGCTGATCGACGCTGCCAAAGAGGAGTTGGATGCCTGTCTGCGTACCCTGCCTGTAGATCCCTTTTTCAGTAAATTCTGTCGCCTGGCAAAATCTCTCTCCATTCCTTTGATTATCGTCAGCGATGGCATCGACTATGCCATCAAGCAGATTCTGCAGGCGAATGGTATCCATGGCTTACCGGTGATTGCCAACCATCTGCGTCAGGTGGGCGAGCGTCAGTGGGCGCTGGATTCTCCCTGGTATCAGGAGAGCTGTCTCTCCGCCAGTGGCACTTGTAAATGTGCCGTGGCCCGGTCACAAGGGGGCCAGGTGCTGATGATTGGTGATGGTCGCTCAGACTTTTGTGTCTCCCGCATCGCCTCTCATGTGTTTGCCAAAAATGGCCTGATTGAAGAGTGTCAGCGCCAGTTGCTGCCCTATACGGCGATCACCGATTTTTCCTGTGCTATAGACGAACTCCCCCGCCTGGTGCAAAGTTCAGGTAGCCGTTCACTGTCCGCAGAAAGCGTGGGCAGTTTCGTGGAGTTGTTATGATAGAACAAAATGATTTTTTCCTGCCTGGTAACCGTACCGGTATCCTGCTGATACATGGGTTAACCGGCACCCCCACAGAAGTGCGTGGTGTGGGTCGCTCGCTGAATCGCGCCGGTTTTACCGTCTACGGTATGCAACTGGCCGGGCACTGCGGCGATGTGCAGGATCTGCTCGCCACCAACCGCCACGACTGGTTTGACAGTGTCGTTGCTGCTGCGGATATGTTGCGCAGCAAAGTGGATACCCTGTTTGTCGGCGGGCTCTCCATGGGCGCAGTGCTGGCCCTGAAGTATGCAGCCCGTTATCCCCAAAATGTACAGGGGGTACTGGTGTACGGTGCGACTTTCCGTTATGACGGCTGGACTATCTCCCCCCTGTCACAATTTTTAGCCCCCTGGGTACTGCCGATCTGTGGCTGGCTGCGTATTGGTCGCAACCGTATGTTCAATGAAATGCCGCCCTATGGCATCTATAACGAACAACTCAGAGAGCGTATTGTCAGCAGTATGCTCAGTGGCGACAGCTCGGCTGCCGGTTTACCGGGCAACCCCTGGCCCTCGCTCAGTGAAATGCTCCATCTCTCGCGCAGAGTGCGCCGCCTGTTGCCTCAGGTCACCGCCCCCTGCCTGATTCTACATGCCGAAAATGATGATATTGCCCACAGACGTAACGGACAGTTAGTGAAACAGAGTGTCAGTGGTCCGGCACAGATGGTCCTGCTGAAAAACAGCTATCACATGATCACCATCGACAATGACCGTAAGGAAGTGGTGGACAGAAGTATTGCCTTTATTCGTCAGCACTCAGTCGCGCATCAGGAGCAGCCGGACATGGCTGTGTTGCAAGATGAGAGCTGTTATGTCGAAGCTTAAGCTGTTATGCCAAGACTGAAACAGCGCAATTTGTCAGACAACAGGTATCACCAGGCATGGATATGACACAACTCACCCTATTGCTGTGGGTGCTTAACATTATTGTCGATGCGGCAGGTCAGATCTCTTTTAAAATGGCGGTCACCAAAAGTATTGAACACCAGGGTCTGGCTCACTGGAAACATATGCTGGGCCAACCCTGGATTTGGGTCGGTGTGGGCTGTTACATTCTGGAGTTTATCTTCTGGCTCGCCTTCCTGACCCTGGTGCCCCTCTCTATCGGCGTGATGTTGGCTTCGATCAATATTGTGGTGATCATGATCGCCGGGCGGATTTTATTTAAAGAGTATCTGACACCCTGGCGCCTCGCCGGTATTCTGTTAATCGCTGCCGGTGTCTCAGTCGTAGGAATAGCATAATGAAGCGGTTCTATATTATTGGTTTTCTGGCGCTGATGTTGGTAGATACTTTTGCCCAGATCAGCTTTAAGGCAGCCGCCAATCATGCCCTGCCCCTCAGTTTTGATCTGGAGTGGATGTTACGTATCTTCGGTAATATCTGGATCTACGGCGCCTTTCTCGGCTATATCACCACTTTCTTTATCTGGATGATCTTGTTGCGCCATGCCCCGGTGGGCCCCTCTTTTGCCGCCTCACATATGGAGATTATTAGCGTTAATCTGTTCTCTGTGTGGCTGTTTAATGAGCCGATGACGGTGCCTAAAGTGGTGGGCGGTTTATTGATTCTGGCCGGTGTGCTCTGCCTGGCGAAAAGTAAGAGTAAACCCGAAGAGGAACAGGGCCCTGTGGTGAAATCGATTCAGCCGGTCAGGGAGTTGTAGTGGGCTTGTAACGGGTTTGCAACAGACATAGTTGCTTCGTATTGATATTAAAAAGAATCCCCCCTCTGCCACATCCTGTCTCTCAAATCACATTTCCTCCGGCTGACCCAGCCGGTATATAAATTCAAAAGCAAGAGGTGGGGGTGTTTTTTCCTGAAACCTCAGCCAGAATGAAGTCAATGTTGTCACATGATGATACAGGAATGACATATGGCAGAGACGAATCTATGGTTAACCGACGATGCACGCTGGCAAGCTGTTGTTGAACGTAACAAAGCCGCTGATGGCCATTTCGTGTATGGCGTACGTACTACAGGAATCTATTGCCTGCCATCCAATGCGGCTCGTCGTCCAAAACGAGAAAATGTACAATTTTTTGATAGCGCAGAAGAGGCAGAACGTCAAGGTTATCGCCCCAGCAGGCGTTTGCAATGCGGCCACCCCGCATTAAAAGAAAGCCACACCGAAAAAATTGCTCAGGCCTGTCGTTATATTGAGCAATGTGAAAGTAATGTGAGTCTGAGTGAGCTTGCCTGCTATGTCGGGATGAGTCAGTTCCATTTTCATCGTCTATTTAAAGCGACAACGGGTTTAACCCCTAAAGCCTATCACCGTGCCCATCGTAACCAGAGGCTAAAGGACAACCTGGCGCAAAAAAAGAGTATCACTGAGGCCATATTAGACGCCGGTTTTAACTCTGGCAGCCGGTTTTACGAAACATCCACCGCTTTGTTAGGAATGACACCAGGCGCCTGGCGATCTGGAGGTAAAGGAGTGCGTATCTACTTTGCATTGGGTGTCTGTTCTTTGGGAGACTTTCTGGTGGCTCAAAGTGAGAAAGGGATTTGTGCTATTCTGCTCGGTGATGATGCCTATCAACTATTGCAAAACCTGCAAGATAAGTTTCCACAGGCAGAATTGGTGGGTGGTGATGCTCAGTTTGAGAAAATTATTGCCCAGGTCATTGGGTTTATCGAAGCGCCTAAGACTGGCCTGGATTTACCTTTGGATATTCGGGGCACCGCCTTCCAGCAACGTGTCTGGCAAGCTTTGCGAGCAATTCCACCAGGAACCACCGTCAGCTATAGCGATATTGCACAACGTATAGGTTCACCAAAATCGGTTCGTGCGGTCGCGGGTGCCTGTGCCGCAAACATGCTTGCTGTGGCGATTCCTTGCCATCGTGTTGTCAGAAATGATGGTTCATTATCAGGGTATCGTTGGGGGATAGAGCGAAAACGAGCTCTGTTAAATAAAGAGGCAGGTATAGCATGAGCAGGATTAGCGATGATGATAAAAGACCTGTTTGCAGATGACGACAGTACCTCTTCAATAGAGCGGATACCGCTGGCAGAAGATGCTATTGTCTTGCGCGGTTTCGCCACGGAAATGGTAGAACTGTTATTGCAACATATTGATATTATCTCCAGCCAGGCCGCCTTTCGCCATTGGTCCACACCAGGCGGGCGTGTTATGTCTGTAAGTATGACCAACTGTGGTGCATTGGGCTGGGTAAGTGATCGACAGGGTTATCGTTATACCTGTGATGATCCTGATTCTGGTAAGGCATGGCCAGATATGCCGCTAATCTATCGGCAACTCGCGCATCAGGCAGCCAGTGAAGCGGGATTTGCTGGTTTTGAACCGGATGCCTGTCTGATCAATTGCTACCAGCCCGGTTCACGCCTGACACTGCACCAGGACAAAGACGAACAGAATCTTTCTCAACCTATCGTCTCCGTCTCACTCGGATTACCTGCCATATTTCTGTTTGGAGGACTGAAACGCTCTGACTCTTGTCAACGCATTACCTTAGTACAAGGCGATGTTGTTGTATGGGGAGGAGCATCCCGCCTCTATTATCATGGCATATTACCGATAAAAGAGAAGATACCTCCCTGGCCTCTGCGCGAGAGTGTCCGCTACAATCTCACTTTTCGAAGAGTGCGTTTTCATGAAAACAACCTGGATTCTGCTGGATCATAACGGTCATTTATTCACCAGCCTGGTTCCAGGGCAGTTGGGTGGACATAGGAAAAACAAAATCTATGGCCATATGAATTGTCCTGCTGCGCTACGTGCTCTCGCGAAAGGACATTATGCACAGCATCGGGTATTTTTTCTCGATGAAAAGACCGCTCTCGCTGCGGGTTTTCGTCCATGCGGGACTTGCATGAAAGAAAAATATTTACAATGGAAACAAAAACAACAAGAGCAATAAACATCTGGTAAGCACGTTCTGACTGCATTGCCCATAAGTGATGTGCTTATAAAAAACACTCCTGTTGATTAAAAGATAGAATAAGACACACCACCTGAGTTATTCACAATTGACAGTACATCTCATTCCTTCAATAAAACCCCGTAATCAGAGGGGATTATGTGCTAACGCCTTACTATTAATATGCATTCAAACCAATAGACGTTTTGTTACTGGCTATATTCTCTTACTATGCCATTAATATTTTATCTTTTAGCTCCTCAGAGGTTGGAGCCGCCTTAAGTATTTATGGCGCTGGTATGATTGTTGGAGCATTTTTATATAAGCCTATTGCTGACAAACTTAATTTTGGCGGGCAGATTATGTTGGGTCCTGTCTCAGCTTTTTTGGCAGCGCTATTAATGATGATAACGATTTTTTATCCAAATAAATTAATTGTATTTATTGCGTTTTTTTTGTTCGGTTTTGGCCCGATTGTTTGGACTATTTCCACAACATCGCTTCGTCAGCTTGTTACACCGGGTGATATGATAGCCAGAGTTTCTTCTGTCATTATGACGATCACATTTGGTGCTCGCCCACTTAGAGCGATGTTGGGAGTTTGGTTAAGTGCTGATTATGGGATTACAAGTTGTTTATTTGGTGTCATCATCGGTTTTTCTATCCAGTTATCCATTATTGCTTTTTCGATGCCAACACGTATTGTAACGCTTAATCATATGTAGGTACTTAAGCTCATAACACATTGATGTACCTTTAATTCATTACAGGGTAAATACTAAGACCTAACGATAGCAACATACTTTTCTGATCTCGCCTGGGATGAGCTCGTTGACCATGAGTCGCAAAA
>JBOFSC010000460.1:0-1277 GCA_051651345.1 Enterobacteriaceae bacterium | reverse complement strand
TCCAGAGTGCCAAAGCAGATCTCAGCGTTGACAGGGGTTAGGGGCAGGCGCTGCTGCGCACGGCTAAAGGCGGAGAGGGTGACCGACTCCGCATCAGGCATCCTGCCGCGAATCAGGGTAAAGCAATTGTGCTTCTGGTCACACACCAGGGTGATGGTGCTGTGGGGCTGCTCAGGATCGCTGAAATCGATAAAGAAGAACTGGTTGCGTATGCTGCTGGCGCGATAGTTGACGCCTGGGTGATCTCCCCAACAGAGCTGTGCCGCGTTTAAAAACTGACAGGTGATAGTTTCACCATCGCTAAAATAGCACTGCAGGCTTTTCCCTGCTAATGCCGCGCAGGCAGGCAGGGTATGGTTGTTTAAGGCGAAGCCTTGCGCAAGCTCTCCCACCGGTATAAAGGCAACATCGTTATTCATTGTGAACCTCCTTAGCGGCGTCCTTTCCAGAAGCCAGAAAGTTGATGCCAGCTCTTGGCGGCACTCATCAGTACAGGGCGTAGTTGGTTTTTGGCAACAATATTGATATGGGGGATCGACTGCATCAGATCGTAGCGTGCCGAGCCCTCACTCATCCCCTCCGCCAGCACTTTACAGACAATATGGCTGGGCGTAACGCCAAAACCGGAGTAACCCTGGACATAAAAGACATTTCTGTGTTTTGGCAGAGTCCCAATTTGTGGAAACAGATTGGCGCTGCAGCACAGCGGCCCACCCCAAGCCATGTCGATTTTTACATTATGCAAATAAGGGAAGATTTTCAACATCAGCGCCCGATTCCAGGCGTACAGATCCTGTGGGATCCTGTCGATAAAGCGGGTGGCACTGCCGAAAAGCAAGCGATTATCCGCAGTGACGCGGAAGTAATCAATAATCGGCCGGATATCACTGTATGCACCGCGAATTGGGCTGATGCGGGCGATTAACTCATCAGAGAGGGGCTCTGTTGCCAGCTGGAAGGCGTAGGTATTGATCACCTTTTTCTCAATCCACGGCTCCAGGTCATTTAGGAAACCATCACAGGCCCAGAGCATTTTATTGGCGCGAACTGACCCCATTGCGGTACGCACGGTGACGCGATCGCCGTAAGTGACATCCAGCACCTGACTGTTTTCAAAGATCCTGACACGATAACTGGCCGCTGCCTGTGCCTCTCCCAGCAACAGATTGAGCGAGTGCACATGGCCGCCTCCCATATGTTTCAGTGCCGCGCAGTAGGCATCGGAGCCGATCACTTGATGAACCTCCGCGCCACAATAGAGTGCGATCTCCTCCTCG